>JASFFJ010000001.1:0-47701 GCA_050124355.1 Desulfobacterales bacterium
ATCCGGCCGGGCGCCGCTGCGGACTATTATTCAAGCCCTCAAGGAAACCTACGCTCATTCCATTGGGGTTGAATTCATGCATCTGCAGGATCCGGACGAACGCAACTGGCTGCTCGATCGAATGGAACCGGGGCGAAATAAGTCTAAATTCGACAGCCCGGTCAAACGCCGTATATTGGACAATCTTTTCCAGGCGGCTTTGTTCGAGCAATTCATCAACAAAAAATATATTGCGGTAACCCGTTTTTCATTAGAAGGCGGCGATGCCATTATCCCGGCCCTAAATAGTCTGGTTGAGCATGTGGCTCAGAAAGGCTGTTGCGAAATTATTCTGGGGATGGCCCACCGTGGACGATTAAATGTACAAGCCCACCTTCTAAAAAGGCCCTATGAAGATATTTTTTCTGAATTTGAAAGCTGCTACGATCCAGATGATTTATCGGGTTCCGGAGATGTAAAATATCACAACGGATATTTGACGGATCTGCAACTCACTCAATCGTCAAGCCTCCGCATTTTTTTAATAAACAACCCGAGTCATTTGGAGGCGGTGGATCCGGTGGTGGAAGGTTTTGTAAGGGCCCGGCAGGATATCCAGTCAGATCAAAAACATAGCAAGGTGCTACCTCTGCTGATCCATGGCGATGCCGCTTTTGCCGGACAGGGAATCGTGACCGAGACCCTGAATATGTCCCAGCTTGAGGGGTATCGAACCGGCGGAACGATTCATCTGGTGATCAATAACCAGATTGGATACACCACCCTGCCCGAAGATGCCCGTTCCACCCGATATTCCACTGATGTTGCCAAAATGCTGATGGTGCCGATTTTTCACGTGCACGGAGAGGACCCCGAGGCACTTGTTCACGTATTTCAGCTTGCTGCCGACTACCGCTGGAAATTCGGCAAGGATGTGGTAATCGACGTGGTTTGTTATCGCCGCTACGGGCACAATGAGGGCGATGAACCCTATTTCACCCAGCCCTTGATGTACGAACAAATTCGACAGCGGCCTTCTTTACACCAGATGTATGCCGAAAAACTGCTGGAAGAACAGATTATTCAAAAAGATAAAATTGATGATCTTGAAAAAACAATTAACACGCGTTTAAATACTGCCTACGATGCCGTTCACGGAAGCGAATGCCCATTTCCGTTTGCGCTTTTTTACGAAAACTGGGAAGACATTGAAGCAGATTATTCCCCTGCTCCGATAGATACCGGTGTCAAAGAGAAAACCCTTATCTCGCTGGCCCGCAAGCTGAATAAAGTTCCCGAAACCTTTACCTTAAACCCGAAACTTGAAAGACTGCTCCAAAGACGGTTGCAAGCCGTGGAAAGCGGATACGGAATCGATTGGGCCGGTGCCGAGGCCTTGTCATTTGCCTCTATACTGACGGAAGGTGCTCCCATCCGCCTCAGCGGTCAGGACAGTGGCCGGGGAACATTTAGTCAGCGACACAGCGTGCTGGTGGATACCCAGTCCGGCAAGAGCTATACACCCCTCAATGAGCTGGCTGAGAATCAGGCGCCTTTTCGGGTGTATAACAGTCTGTTGTCGGAGGCCGGCGTTCTCGGTTTTGAATATGGATATTCAATCGCCCAACCCCACGGACTGGTTCTCTGGGAGGCCCAGTTCGGTGACTTTGCCAACAATGCGCAAGCGATCATCGATCTCTTTATTGTCAGCGGAGAATCCAAATGGCAGCGGTTGAGCGGTCTGGTGTTATTGCTGCCCCATGGTTTTGAAGGTTTGGGTCCTGAACACTCCAGTGCTCGCCTAGAGCGTTTTTTACAGTTATGCGCCGCCGATAATATCCAAATCTGTTATCCCACGACCCCCAGCCAGTATTTTCATCTCCTGCGCCGTCAGATTAAAAGCAAATTTCGCAAACCGCTGGTGATCATGACGCCCAAAAGTCTTTTGCGACATCCGGCGGCCATATCGACGCTCGATGAACTTGCCGGTGGTTCATTCCAAACGGTGCTCGACGATCCCAACGGAACAAAAAATTCGAAAACAATTCTGTTTTGCAGCGGCAAGATCTTTTATGAACTTGCCGCCCGGCGAAAAGACCTGGATATCTCAGATGTCGGCATTGTGCGTATCGAACAGTTTTACCCGTTTCCCCAAGATCAATTGAATGCGGTGGTAACGAAATATTCCCGTACCAAAAAATGGTGCTGGGTTCAGGAAGAACCAGAAAATATGGGCGGATGGCAATTTATCAAACCCCGGCTTGAGAGCATCACCAAGCGAACGCTTACGTATATCGGCAGGAAGCCGGCCTCCAGCCCGGCCACGGGGTTTCCGGCGATATTCAAGCAGGAGCAAAGCCAGATTATTGAAACAGCCGTGGGCCGGGCCGCCGGGGAAAAACAACCGTCTGAGGTGAGCTAGAACAATTGGTATTTGATCTAGTTGAGATTTGGATATTGTAGTTTGGAATTTAGTTGTCATTTGGTGCTTGAAATTTGTTATTTCTCTCCAAGCCGTAGGTTCAGATCTACGAGCCGGAGACCGGGCTATCCGGGTTAGGCAATCATAGAGGAAATTAAGGGGTATTTATGCTCAAGGAAATCAAAGTGCCCAGTGTAGGAGAATCCGTAACCGAAGCGCTGTTGGCCCAGTGGTTTAAAGCGGATGGGGATCGGGTGAAGGCTGAAGAACCGCTGTTTGTCATTGAAACCGACAAGATCACCCTGGAAGTGGTGGCCGAAGCCGATGGGATCCTTTCGATTACAATACCGGAGGGGGAAACGGTCGCCATCGGTGCGGTGGTCGGTACGCTGGATACCGCTGCAGCAGCGGAAACAGCCGATGAACCTGCTGCCGATATAGCTAAAAAAGAGGTTGAAGCGGCACCTGCCCTGGCAGAAGCGGCGGCACCTGAATTAGCTGCTGAAAGCGCACCAGCTGCTCCGGTCGCCGAGGTTGCCGAACCGGCTGCATCAATCCAGGAAGCCGTCGCTGAGGCGCCGGCTCTTGAAAGCGGGCAAAAAGCCCAATTTGCACCGTCGGTAAGAAGGCTGCTGGCGGAAAAGAATTTAGCACCTGCTCAAATTACGGGGACCGGCCCCGGTGGTCGAATTACGAAGTCAGATGTCATTTTATTCCTGGAGAGCGGGCAGGCTCCGGTTTCCACCGGCACCGCCGATCAGGCAAGGAATGCCGAGGCCAAGCAAGTTTCAATCGAAAAGTCCACCGAAAAAGCCGCTGCAGCCGAAGAACGTTCCCACCGCAAACCGATGAGCCGGATTCGTCAGCGCATTGCCGCCCGCTTGTTAGAGGCTAAACACAGCACGGCCATGCTAACGACGTTCAATGAAATTGATATGGCTCACGTCATGGCCATCCGGGGGCAGTATAAAGAAAATTTCAAAAAAAAATACGGTGTCGGGCTGGGATTCATGTCGTTTTTTATCAAAGCCTGCATTGAAGCACTCAAGGAAATTTCTCAAATCAATGCCTTTGTAGATGGTACGGATATCATCGAGCACAACTATTACCATATCGGGGTGGCTATCGGGTCCGAACGTGGTCTGGTGGTCCCGGTGATTCGACATGCCGACATGCTGAGTTTCGCCGAGTTGGAGCAGGCCATTGTGGACTATGTAAAAAAGATCAATGAAAATCGTCTCCAACTATCCGACCTGGAGGGCGGCACCTTTACCATCAGCAATGGCGGCGTTTACGGATCCCTGTTGAGTACGCCCATTTTAAACACCCCCCAAAGCGCCATCCTGGGGATGCATAAGATCGAAAAACGTCCGGTGGTCATCGATGACGAGGTCGTCATCCGACCCATGATGTATGTGGCGCTCAGTTACGACCATCGCATTGTCGACGGCAGAGAGGCGGTCACCTTCCTCAAGCGCATCAAGGAATGTGTAGAAAACCCGGAACGAATCATGATGGAGATTTAAAATGGCCAAGGTTGAAAACTACGACGTTGTCATCATTGGAAGTGGTCCCGGCGGATATGTGGCGGCGGTTCGTGCCGCCCAACTCGACATGAAAGTCGCCTGTATCGAAAAAGAACCACGCCTGGGAGGCGTGTGCCTGAATGTCGGCTGCATCCCCAGCAAAGCCCTGCTGGATTCCAGTGAATACTATCATCTGGCCAGAGAACAATTCGCCGCCCACGGAATCAAAACCGGCCGGGTAAGTTTAGATCTGGCCACCATGATGGCGCGCAAGGAAAAGGTCGTTCAGGAGCTGACCGCAAACGTCAAACGGCTTCTTGAAGGTCATAATATCGACATCTTCCATGGCGTGGCCAAATTAGCCGGATCAGATCGCGTCGAGGTGGCACAAAAGACATCGGGAGCTAAAAAAAGTAAGAATATAAGTCTGCAGGCCAAAGCGATCATCCTGGCCACCGGCAGTGAGCCGGTATCGCTACCGGGTCTTGAGTTTGATGAACCCCATATTGTCAGCTCCAATGAAGCCCTAAATTTTGACGCCGTTCCCAAACATCTCGGCATTGTGGGCGGCGGTTACATCGGACTGGAATTGGGTTCAGTGTGGCTGCGCCTCGGTGCAAAGGTAACCGTGATTGAAATGCTGCCTAAAATCGCCACCACCCTGGATGGCCAGGTGGAACGTAAACTGCAGCGGGTTCTCAAGCGCCAGGGTATAAATTTCCACATGCAAACCAAGGTAACCGGTGCCAAGATCGCCGGCAAATCCGTGCGGGTGGACCTGGAAACCAAAAAGGGCCCGGAAAAGATATCTTGCAACCGTCTTCTAATCAGCGTAGGACGCCGTCCCCGTACCTCGGGATTAGGAATTAAAAAAATGGGCATCCAAACGGACCCCGACTCCGGGCACCTACTGGTGGATGCTTCCTATCGTACCAATATCCCCACCATTTATGCCATTGGCGATTTAGTCCCCGGTCCGATGCTGGCCCATAAAGCTTCGGCCGAAGGAATCGCAGCGGTTGAATGTATCGCCGGCAAGCCCGGCGAAGTGAACTACGACGCCATTCCCTCGGTGATCTACACCTGGCCTGAAGTGGCCGCGGTGGGAATCACTCAAGAACAGGCCAAAGAACGTGAGATCGACTACTGTACCGGCACCTATCCATTCTCCGGCGCCGGCCGGGCCCGCTGCATGGGTGAAACCGAAGGATTTGTCAAAGTCATTGCTCATAAAAAAACAGACCGGGTCCTTGGGGTGCACATCATCGGACCCCGGGCAGCGGACATGATTGCCGAATGCGTGCTGGCTCTCGAGTTTAACGCCAGTTCCGAAGACATCGCCCGCACCGTTCACGGGCACCCGACCTTTTCAGAAGCCCTGCAAGAAGCGGCCATGGCGGTGCAGAAATGCTCGATATATGGGTCCTGATAGGGGGTAATGATACAAAATTAAGTAACCCTGAACGCCAATTGACCCCTATAATTAGTAAAATATTGACAACAATAACAATTTTAGGTACATATCCACCTACGGCAAAGATACGTTCGTAATCAAGCATCACATGCTATCCTGAAGCGTATGACGCAACAGCGTCTCATCCCATTTATCGATCTCATCCTGAATCGAACGTTGAGCCGAACCTGAACCTAAACCAAAATTCAAAGAGCGTCGCGTTTAACCCTTAACTTTGGTGGAAAAAACCATGAAAAAGGGTTACCGAAAAATGCCGATAAGAAGCCTCTGAAGGTGTTTTATATGCCTTTGGAGGCTATTTAGTTTTAGAGTGAAATTTGAAAACATAGATTAACCAAAGCTAGATCCTTTGCGAGTGGAGTCTTTACTTTAAAAAAGGAGGGTATTATGGCTGTAAAAATTTTAATCAAGCGCCAATTCAAAGAAGGCAATTTAAAAATGGCCGCACGATTATTAATTAACCACCGAAACGGGGCGATGCAGCAGCCTGGCTATATATCTTCAGAAACCATGCAGCGTCTCGAAGACCCATTTCAGATCACAGTGGTATCGATGTGGCAAGACATTGAAGCCTGGGAAGCCTGGAAAAACAGTGAGACGCGTCTGGCCAATGAGAATGAAGCAAAAGATTACCTGGTCGGACAGACCGAGTACGAACACTATTCATT
Source organism: Desulfobacterales bacterium (assembly GCA_050124355.1). GTDB lineage: Bacteria > Desulfobacterota > Desulfobacteria > Desulfobacterales > JAFDCJ01 > JAFDCJ01. The sequence goes on from JASFFJ010000001.1 coordinate 6,070, forward strand.
GGGGCTGCCCCTTGAATAGCGGCAGTTCAGTGTCGTTAGCTTAAGACCGGGTTTAATACCTGTTGGAGCGACTTCCAGCCGCGATTAAGCGACTAAGACTTCCGTACGAATTCTTTTCGTGGCTGGAAACCACTGGGTCCGCGGGTTGAGTCCGTGCTGGGGAGAGCAAAATTAAATCAAGTGCTTACACAAAATTCTGTTTCCAACCCCATTTCCAACCATTCCGAGAAATGAATGACCGGCCAAATCTGGTATGATTGTTAATGGATAGCTGTACTAGGAATTCGGCCAGGGTCGCCGACTTTCAGCCTGCACTGCCTGCCCTCGGGAATGGTTAATATATCTGGCTATGCCTTCTCAAAAGATCGTTATAGAGTAAACACTGCAGCAGTCGAGACAGAAAATCAATAATGATAAATTTCTTGACCATCGGAACCATATTAGGCTTGTCTGCAGGTTTTGCCCCAGGTCCACTCTTGACCCTTGTAATTTCTGAAACTCTTCAACATGATATTAAATCTGGTATTAAAGTTGCCCTCGCACCAATTATCACCGATTTGCCAATAATTATTTTAACTTTATTCATTCTGGCAAAATTATCCAATTTCCATAACATACTGGGAGTAATTTCACTGACAGGTGGTTTCGTTATTTTGTTTATGGGCTACGAAAGTTTACGTACGAAAGGAGTTGAGCTAAATCTTAAAGAGACAAAGCCTAAATCCTTAACAAAGGGGATATTAGCAAATGCTCTAAGCCCGCATCCTTACTTATTTTGGCTTGGTGTTGGTGCTCCAACTATAACCAAGGCAATGAACCAAAGCATCATTGCGGCTTTGGGTTTCATTTGTAGTTTTTATGCTTTCTTAGTGGGCTCAAAAATTGTCTTGGCGATATTGGTTGGCAAATCAAAAAATTTTTTAGTTGGCAATGTGTACATATACACTATGCGTTTCCTCGGCTTGGCACTATGTGTTTTAGCATTTGTTCTTTTTCGTGACGGCCTAAAACTATTGGGAATAATATTGTGAGATCCACAATCCGAGGGTTCATGGCATAACAGGCGATGACTGCTATTATATCCGAAATTAAAACAAAAGGTTAATCGTAATGATTACCAGATGATATCTTGTTGAATCATTCAGTCTGCGGAAAGGATCTCCCGGGGAGCCTGCGAAAGCGAAGGAAGTTGATGATGTTGAGTACGGAATCTTTTCGACCTGCACTTTATCTGCGAAACGGCCACCTTCAAACCATATTAGCCAGCAGCTCATTTCGTGCCTGGGGTAAAAATCCCATGTTCGATTCTGACAGGATTTTCCCTTGGCGGAAACTTTGCCCTGCGGATTGCCCGCAAAATGCTTCAGACTCCGATTGCAAACCTGTGCCATGTGGTGGCCATCAGCCCGGTCCTGAACCCGGCCAAATCAACCTTTAGAATTGATCCATATCCTTCCTGTTGCGGATTTTTATCAGCTCGAACTAAATCATCACCCCCATTTGGTAATTCACGCTTTTGGCGGACATAATGCATTTTTCGATGAATTCTTTTTGAAAAGCTGGTATGAACAGAAACTAGCGGATATATTTCATAATATAGTTTTAAATAATGCGATTGGAAAGATCCCTGCAGTATCCCTTCGAAAATAGGGATAAAGGTAGCCAAAAGCTTCTACTTTGAGGAGAATAAGCCATGAAGACCACTTTAAAGCCCGGCCTGACCCATGAGTTTAAATTCAAGATTCCCGAAGATAAAACCGTCCCTAACCTTTATCCTGAAGCGCCGGAATTTCAGGAAATGCCGAAAGTTTTGGCCACCGGGTTTATGGTCGGCCTGTTTGAATGGACGTGCATCCAAGCCATCAATCCTCATATTGACTGGCCTGGTGAACAAACTGTCGGCATCGATATCAAAATCAGTCACTTAGCAGCGACGCCGCCCGGCCTGTCTGTTGTTGTCAAGGTTAAGTTGGAAGAAGTGGAAGGTCGCAAACTTGTCTTTTCAATCGTTGCGGATGACGGCATTGACAAGATATCCGAGGGAACCCACCAAAGATTCATCATCGATGCTGCAAAATTCAATGCCAAGTTGGCTGCTAAAATAAGTGCGAAGTGACATAAGCAAATTGAGTGACGAACGCAGACTTGTACTAAAAATTCGACGTTGACAATTTATATGAGGAGAAAACTTTGGCCCGTAAGAATACAGCTACCAGGCCTCTGTTTATCTTTTTGTCAGGCGAGGGTCAAAAAATGAAAGTAGACCTGCATTCTTGCGCCGCGACAGTGTTGTGATGGCAATATTTAAGACCTTTGAAATCGCCATTTCGGAAACATCCAGGTTCTTGCGAAGCTTTTCAAACGGCCCTGTCGGGAGTCCCTTTTTAAGCTTCGAGATGATCATCGCGCTGTTTTGCGGCTTTAAACCTGAGGATAATGATAATTATCAGCAGTATCTATCACCAGAGCGCTTGCGTAAAATTTTCACGTAGTTTCTTGTCAGCCGTGATCAATAATAAAGATTGATCCCGCATAGTTTCGGCAACCAACAATCGATCAAAAACATCTCTGGTCCAATTGATCTTTAGGGCTTCTTCAATGATATTATCTAACGGGCAATCTGAAGTTCTTAAATCAATTTCACGGGCTAAAGCTCCTATTATTTTATTCGGCTTAACCTTGATGCGCCCGATTTCATATAGATATTGAAGCTCTAACCTTACAAATTGAGAAATAACAACATCATTGTCGTCAATTCTCGCCTTGGCTTTCGGCGTAAATTTATCCAGCAGCCCCGCATACAGCCACACCACGATGTGTGTGTCCAAATAAACTAGTGATTGGCTTCTTCGTTCCATTCACCGACCTTAAGTTCAATTAATTCGTCCGGATCACCCACAATACAGTTTCGTTTTTTCAAATTATTTAATTTGCTCTTTTTTTCTTCCAGCACAATCTTTAGTTTATGACCTTTCCTTTCTATTTCCACGGGCATGCCGGTTTCAATTACCCGGTCAACTATTTTAAATAGTTGGTTTCTTAATGCCGTTAAAGATATAGGTGACATTTTAATCCTCATATGGCGTCAAATCTTAGCAACCGTACACGTACATATAATATGTTATGTACTGTACGTTGTCAAGAGGCTGCCAAAGGCTGATTGGGCAAACAGGATCGGACCACGGCGAACGCCTGAAAATTAAGAATGTATGCTAAAAATCCTACCGTTTAGAGATTCAAGGCTCATTTTCCAGGATGCTAACGTTGTTGGCGCTGCGGTTGGCCACCGCCAGATCCAGATCACCGTCGCCGTCCCAGTCGCCCACAGCCAATGCGTTGGCACCGAGCTGATCTGAAATGGTATCTATGGAATTGAATACGCCGGAGGAGTCATTCTCCAATATGCTAATTTTGTTGGCGCTGCGGTTGGCCACCGCCAGATCCAGATCACCGTCGCCATCCCAATCGCCGACTGCCAATGCACTAGCACCGAGCTGACCCGAAATGGTATCTATGGCAGTGAATACGCCGGGGGGGTCGTTATCCAATATGCTAACGCTGTTGGTGCTGAAATTGGCGACCGCCAGATCCAGATCACCGTCGCCATCCCAATCACCGACGGCCAATGCACTGGCACCGAGCTGACCCGAAATGGTATCTATGGCAGTGAATACGCCGGAGGAGTCATTCTCTAATATGCGAACGCTGTTAGTGCTGAAGATGGCCGCCGCCAGGTCCAAATCACCGTCGTCATCCCAATCGCCCGCGGCCAGTGCGCTGGCGCCGCCCAGACCCGAAATGGTATTAAGGGCAGTGAATGCGCCAGGGAGGTCATTTTCCAGTATGCTAACGTTTTTGGTGCTGAAATTGGACACCGCCAAATCCAGGTCGCCGTCGCCATCCCAATCGCCTGCAACCAATGCGCTGGCACCGTCTTGATCCGAAATTCTATCTATGGCATTGAATCCGCCGGGGGGGTTATTCTCTAATATGCTAACACTGTTGGTGCTGAAGATGGTCGCCGCCAGATCCAGATCACCATCGCCATCCCAATCGCCCGCAGCCAATGCGCTGGCACCACCCAGACCCGGAATGGTATCGATGGCGGTGAATAAGCCGGTGGGATCATTTTCCAGTATGTTAACGTTTTTGGTGCTGAAGTTGGCCACCGCCAGATCCAGGTCGCCGTCGCCGTCCCAATCGCCCGCAGCCAATGCGCTGGCACCTGTTTGGTCCTCGATTGTATCTGTAACATTAAAGCTGCCGTTGCCGTTTAAAGTTTCTGACCGGAAACGGTAAACGATGGGTAATTCCAACGACACACCCTCAGTCGAAGTCAAGGAATTGGTTAACGTAACCTCGATCTCTTCACCAATCTTGAACTTGTTGTTGGAATCGAAGCGCAGGGTCTTCGATCCATCACCAGAATAAATTCCAGCCAATCTACCGGTCTGAGACCCATACACCACAAAAGTATTGGCGGAAACGGAGTCCATCTTCGTATCAAAGGTGGCCGTTACATCAGACCCTTGCACAACTGAGCTGTCATTGGCTTCAGGGTCGAGACCCGTAAGGTTCGGCGCACTTTCAATTGCGCCTGCTCCGGGAGAGGAACCATCTGAAGAGCCACCGTCGCAGGCCACTAAATTTAATAATAAAAGTAGAGATATTATACTGATCCAAAGTGCTGTTCTCATGATATTGCCTCAATATTTGTATTTTATTTCAACCATTTCTAAATCCAGCTGCATTAGAGATCACACAATACCTATGTAGGATCCATGTACGTGATGAGAAATGCTCTCTTATTTTTTTATTTATTCCGGAACTAGGGAAAACTTTATTCCTCTGTCAGATTTCCGCAAAAAGCATGCCATGTCCGCAAATTACGACATGCTTAAAGAAAGGATATGATAACAGGTAGTTATTTTAAGACATGAAAGACAAGGAAGGAATGGTGTGAAGATAATTATCTATAATTATGTCATCGATTTCATGATTTATGTCATTTCTTTTTTGGATTGTCAATTTTTTCTCTGTTTTAGGATAGTGGATATTTTTTCGGCCATTGCTTCTGCCAATATCTTATGACCGAAATCGGAAAAATGCCAGATGTCGGCGAAGGTGGTCTCCGGTTCGCCGTTGAAACTTCTTGAACAATCCAAATAATGAAATCCCTCTTTTCGAGACCGGTTGATTAAGCCGGCTCTAATTGAGGCATAGCTTTCAGTGAATGACTGAGCAGAAGCATGGGGTTTTAGAGATCCTTTTATAAGGGCCTCTTCAATTTTCGTCCGGTTTGACCGTTCGACGAGAGATGGTTGGAGAACGACCAGCATATCACCGCCTGCATTCTGACATAGGTTCCAGGCAACGTCCATATTGTTCAGGTAGTTTGATACCCTTTGACGGTAATCATGGGCATGGTAAAGTAGTGTCCATGATGACCCATCCGTAGGCCGTATTTTTTCGCCATAGAGGGTTTTGGCGGTTGCGCCATTGGTTAGATCGTTCAATCCGTTGAGAAAAACGATCAAATCGAAAGGCTGATGTTGATGGTACTCTTCAACGGCCCTGAGCTCCTGGATAGATTTCCACGCACCGGCAGCAATGATAGTAATATCGCTGAAAGCCCGCTGGTTGTCCAACGACCTACCGACGATGTTAAAATAGGTTTTGGGTATTTCCGAAGCATAGGCGCCAAATGCGACGCTGCCGCCCACCATAAGAATATTGTACTTTTTCTTACCCATGGATTCATATTTCTGGTGGCCATTGTTATCGATTTCCAGCAGACCGGGGACATGGGCTTCCGGTTCATGCCAACCCAGCCGGGAATCTCGTATCTTTTTGCCCAATCTTGCACCCCAGAATCCCTCCCTCGGTCCGGAAGCTGGTATGGAAAGTCCCCGTTCGATGTAAGACGCTTCCCAGGCTTTACGATTTAGATCGATGCCTCGCGATTCAGCATCCTGGATGTAAAATCGCCATGCAAAAGAGAATATCGTTATCATGACGGCGACCAGCAGTCCGATCAGATAAAGCTTCTTGAGATGAGCCGATTTCTTATGCAATGTTTCCCCCGGTGATCCGATGTATCGAGCCTAATATTTTTTTAACAGAATTGGACCTGATGGTTTCCTGTCTTGCCACATTCGGTAATGAAATCTCTCCGCGGCAAGCCGCGGAGTATCATGCATTTAGGGTTTAACTCACTTTTATCGCAGCTAGCTCCGGGGAATTAAACCCAGGAGAGATTAAAACTTGATGAACTCGTAAAAAGTCAGAATTTCGAATATCCTTCATTGTAACTCGCTGAAATTACAAGCTTTAAAATTTTATTTGTGTGCTTTTGGTGCCTTTTTGCAGCCATATCAAACTTCCCAAATCAGAATATTTTTGCCAATGAGGCCTACCGTTTTCAGGCTGGCGGCATCGCTGACATCTGTTATGGCATTTGTGCAATGGACATATTAATTCTTGCATAAAAATACAGAAAATGCAAAATATTGAAGAATAAACCATTGTAATTATGAGAAAATATCAATTTATAGGGTCAAGGAAGTGAGTTTTGCCGGGGCCCTTGAATGGGCATTAGGGCTAACTGTAGGATGGATAGTTTGCTTGTCATTCCGACCAAACATTTTTTATCGCAATTGTCAAAATTGCGCATATTTGTGTTTTCGACCATTCAGCCCCAATCCGGAGTCCAGTGGCATTCGGTAATCATATGCTCCTGGATGCCGGATCCGTCATCCCGGACTGGATCCGGGACTGGCATGACATGAGGAACCATCAACTATTCATTTGCTGACAAGCTAAATTGGCCAGATTTCGCTATTGTTTCCAGGTCTTGCGCAAGACCCGCAACCAGTTTTCATGGGTTATGTTGCGCAACGCTTCCTCGTCGTAACCATGATCTCGGAGGGTGTTGAGAAGTTTCGGCATACCGGCAACGTCACCGAGATCCAGCGGCATGATGGCCCCATCGAAATCGGAGCCGAATGCCACGTGGTCGATGCCGATGCGCCGGACAATATAGTCGATGTGGCGTACAATTTCAGAAATCGGCGTATCCGGTTCCCGCCGCCCGTCTTCACGCAAAAATCCGACGTGAAAGTTGACCCCCACAACCCCGTCCGATTCTTTGATGGCATCCAGTTGTTTATCGGTTAGATTGCGGGTCGATGGACAACAGGCATGGGCCCCGGCATGGGTGACGACCAGCGGCGCATCGGAAATTCCGGCGGTGTCCCAAAAACCCTGTTCGTTGATATGCGCCAGGTCGACTATTATCCCCAAGCGGTTGCATGCAGTTACCAGTTGCCGGCCGGCGTCACTTAGCCCTGGTCCGGTATCCGGGGAGCCGGGAAACTTAAAGGGGACCCCGTTGGCAAACGCATTGGGGCGGCTCCAGGCCAGGCCCAGGGACCGCAGTCCGGCCTGATAAAAAACGTCGAGGGCATTCAGATCCGGATCAATAGCCTCGGCCCCCTCGAAATGCAACACCGCTGCAATAACGTCCTGACCCAGAGTTGCCGTTAGTTCGCCGGCCGTTCGGACTACCTTGATCTGCCCCTCGGATTCTGCCTCGAGACGGAACATGCCTGCCATAGCTTTGATGGTGATGTCACGAGCGTAGGTGGGATCGAGGGCATCCGCCAGCGGTAATTCGTAGGCCGTTACCGTTGAATCCGGGAGAACTCCCGGGAATCCGCCGGTGGCAGAATTTGACCGAACAAAAACCGCAAAAAAACCACCGGCAAATCCACCTTCGCGCATACGCGGCAGATCAATATGTCCCTCAGCAGTGCGCTCGAAAAAGGAGCGCGGCCGGCCGCGGCCGGATTGAGGCAGATAAATGCTCTGCAGGACATCATTGTGCCCATCGAATATGGGCAGATGATTGTCAGTTCTCATGGGTGCACCTCGAAGGAATAACGAACGACGAATGACGAACGATGGAAACGTTCCCGGCCATGGTAGCCAATTTACCGTAGCAGCCTCGCTGAGTCTTTATTGATGAATTAATATGGTCCGCGCACATCGAAATTCATTACTCGATTTTTTTTTGAAATAAAATGTTGCAGATCCGCGTTTGGGGGGCGAATCGTTTACCACATGACTATCAAGGTTTGAAGGCCTTGTAAACAGCGGGATTCAGTATGTTTCGGAAATTGGTTTTTACGAATTTGGATATTATTTGGAATTTGGGTATTGGGATTTTAGTACCGTATCCCGAAAAGTAAATCGCTTTTTGATCGAGCTGAAGCTGACACGGACATTGCCTTAATGTAAATCACCTTATCATGTTGACCGCCAGCGTGTTAGGTGGTACATAAAATCCGGTTTCATGACCGCCGGATCTATTGGTGTTTTACGTGCCGATAAATTCGTTTCGCGTGTCACACGTCGTGATCCATCTAACCAACGGTTTTTAAACCGCATCAAAAGGAGGAAACATCATGATGAGAAAACTTATCTTCGGAGTGGCAGCCGTTCTTGTGATCCTGGGGTTGGGATTGACGCCCGGGGCAGATGCTGCCGAGCGCAAGGATGTGCTGGTCATCGGCATGGCAACCAGCGACCTCATTTCCCTGGACCCCGCCAAGGCCTTCGAGTTTTCAGGCGTTGGCATTGACGTCCAGATCTACGACCGCCTGCTCGATTTTCCGGCCGGAAAATTTGACAAACCGGAGCTTTCGCTGGCCGAGTCTTATGAAGTGTCGCCGGACGGCAAAACCTGGACCTTCAAGCTACGCGAAGGGGTCAAGTTTCACAGCGGCAATCCCTTAACGGCCGATGATGTCGTGTACTCTTTCCAGCGAGTGGTCACCCTAAAGGATCAACCGTCATTCATCCTGACCCAATTCGGCATAACACCGGACTCTGTCAAAGCGGTCGACAAGTATACGGTCCAGATAACCCTGGATGAAAAATATGCCGGTGGTATTTTCTTTGCCTGCCTGTCCGCCGGCGTGGCCAGCATCGTCGACTCCCAGGTGGTCAAGCAACACATCCAAAAGACCGACAAGTATCCGGACGGTGACATGGGTCTCACCTGGCTGACCCGCAACTCAGCCGGTTCCGGTCCGTTCATCCTGCGCCAATGGGCAAAGGGCGATCGGGTCGTTCTGGATGCCTTCCCGGACCACTTTAAATATCCCCCCAAGGTCAAGCGGGTGGTGATCAAGGAGATCGTGGAAGCCACCAGCCGTCGGCTACAGGTCGAAAAGGGTGATACAGATATTGCCTGGAATATGTTTCCCGATCAGATCAAGGAACTCAAAAAGAACCCGGACCTGCGGGTCGAAAGCATACCGGCCACGGCTATCTATTACATGGGTATGAACGTTACCAAAGGCCCGTTGAAGGACAACCGTGTGCGCACGGCCATCCGCCACGCCATCAACTACGACGGTATTATCAATGATATCATGGGGGGTGCCGCCAAACCGATTAACACCTTCATCCCTGAGGGTTTCGCCGGCTATGAAAACACCGTATATTATCGCGAAGATCTCGAAAAAGCCCGCCAACTGATGGCGGACGCAGGGTATTCCGACGGCTTTGAGATTTCCATGAATCACGGTGATGCGACTCCCTATCCCGAAATCGCCCAGGCGCTGCAGAATGCTCTGGCCCGCATCGGCATTAAAGTTAAGCTCATCAAGCTGATCTCCGCCCAACTGTGGCCCGTGTACCGGGCCCAGCAGCACGAGCTGATCCTTGCCCGCTGGGGACCGGACTACGTGGATCCGCATACCAATGCCCAGCCCTTTGCGGACTACAAGGCCAAGCAATTGTGCTGGCGCAACATGTACTACAATGATGAAACGTCCCAGTTGATCCAACAGGCTGGTCAGGAAATGGATAATGACAAACGCATCGCCCTGTACCAAAAGGCCAACAAAATCATCCAGACTGAAGGCCCCTATGCCATGATATATCAGAGCATGTACGAGCATGTGGTACGCAACAACATCGGAGATGTTTTTGCGGCACCCTCGTTTGATCTCTGGAAACTGTATCCGATTACCAAGAAGTAAATATTTACAAACCGTTCATGGGTTCGGAGGTTCAAAGGTTCAGGGTTTCAAGATTCGCGTCAAATCTGAACATCAGAATGCATTCTAGGCGGCGTAGGATCAAGGTCAACGTAAGAGAGGCAACCCTGAGCCGTGAACCCATGAACCTAGTAACGCCTATAACCAATAAACCTGTGAGGTAGATGGCTCGATACATTCTACGTCGTCTGGTCACCCTGATCGTTACCCTGATCGGAATAATGGTGGTGACCTTTTTTATCTCTCTGGTGGTCCCCCTGGACCCCTTGGCCTCCATCGCCGGGCCCCAGGCGCCCCAGGAGACAGTCGATCGTCTGCGCACCCTTTACGGATTTGATCAGCCGATTTACGTGCAATTCGGCCGTTATATGAATCGTCTGCTGCATGGCGATCTGGGAACCTCTTTCCAGACCGGACGACCGGTGATCGAGGATATCTTACAATATTTTCCCGCCACCATCGAGCTGGCAACCCTGGCCCTGATCATATCCATCATCGTCGGGATTCCATTGGGAGTCTTCTCAGCCGTATATCGCAATTCCCCCATCGATCATTTTTCTCGCGTGCTGAGTCTGATCGGTGTGTCGATGCCGGTTTTCTGGCTGGGTCTGGTGCTGCTGCTGATCTTTTATTTCAAGCTCGGCTGGTTTCCGGAACCCGGACGACTGGACATCATGCTCATTGAACCCCAACGCGTCACCGGGCTTCTGCTCATAGACAGCATACTTGCCTTGGATTGGGAAGTGTTCTGGGACGCTTTGAAACATCTGGCGCTTCCGGCCACAGTGCTGGGCCTCTACGGTCTGGCCGGCATTGCCCGTATCGTGCGCTCCAGTATGCTTGATGTCCTTTCCCAGGAATACATCAAGACGGCCCGGATCAAAGGATTGAGTGAATTTTTGGTTCTGACGCGACACGCCTTGCGCAATGCCCTGGTACCGGCTGTCACCGTCATCGGGCTGACCTATGGGGGTCTGCTGGAAGGATCGGTGCTGACGGAGACTATTTTTGCCTGGCCCGGGCTGGGCCGCTATCTTGCCACCGCGTTTTTGACGCTGGATTTGAATGCGGTTGTCGGCGGCACCATGCTGGTCGCCCTGACGTTTTCCCTGGCCAATCTGGCCGTCGATCTGACCTATGCCTTCTTGAATCCCAAGATAACCCTGGCGGAACAATGAACATTACCAATTCCCTGGATAAAGGTGAAGCACGGCGCCAGCGCTGGAAGGCGCGATCGCGCTATTGGAAGGACAGCCTCACCTTGTGGCGGCGCAACCGTCTCATGGAGGTGGGAACCGGTATTATCGTGTTTTTTTTACTGGTGGCCGCTTTGGCGCCACTGCTGGCCACCCATGACCCCTATGAGCAGATTTTGTCGGATCGACTGCAGCCGCCCTCGATGCAACACTATTTCGGTACCGACAGCCTTGGACGGGACATCTTCTCACGGGTTGTATTTGGCTCCCGTGTGACCCTCACCATCGCCGTTCTGGTGGCCGCTATCTCCACGCCGCTGGGATTGGTGATCGGCGTGCTGGCGGGATACTTCGGCAAAGCGCTAGACGAAATCCTCATGCGCTTTTCCGATATTTTTCTGGCGTTTCCCAAATTGATCCTGGCCATTGCCTTTGCTGCAGCGCTCGGACCCGGCGTGGAAAATGCCATCGTGGCGATCTCCATCGCCAACTGGCCGAGTTACGCCCGCTTGGCCAGGGCCGAGACCCTAAGCGTGCGCAACAACGACTATATCCAGGTGATTCGCAGCATGGGAGCCAGTAATCTGCGTATCATGGTGGGACATATTACCCCCATGTGCATGTCTTCCATTATCGTACGCCTGAGCCTGGACATGGGTACCATCATTCTCACGGCCGCCGGACTCGGATTTCTCGGATTAGGCGCCCAACCGCCCGTGCCGGAATGGGGGTTGATGGTCAGCGACGGCCGCCAGTTCCTGGTCGATCAATGGTGGGTGTCGACCCTGCCCGGGTTCGCCATCCTTGTCGTCGTCATGGGCTTTAACCTGATGGGCGACGGCATTCGGGATATTCTGGATCCGCACCAGAGGCAAAGCTGAGTGGAATGCGGAAGGGGGAATGGGGAAGGCGGAATGATATTATAGCCAGGGTGGTTTAGGCCTTTATCAGGTTTTAACTGACAACCTGTTTTCAGAAAATGAAGGTTTCAGGTGCCAGCCCAGCAATTAGAAAATCTCAAATAGCAAAACACAAATACCAAATAAATCTCAATGACCTAAATTCAAAATCCCAAACAATTGGCCTCTGATCTTATTTGAGATTTGGATATTGTTGTTTGGAATTTATTTGTAATTTGGTGCTTGTAATTTGTTATTTCCGGTTTACCCAAAATTAGTACCTTAGTGGCTGAAAGATTACGCAAATCAAAATTTCAGGAGTTTCATTGGCTGCAGCACCCCTATTAAAAATACAGGATCTCAAGGTACATTTTTACACCCTGCGCGGTGTGGTCCACGCCCTGGAACGGGTTTCATTTGAACTGAAACGCCAGGAAACCCTGGGGCTGGCCGGGGAGACCGGGTGCGGAAAATCGGTAACCGCCCGATCCATCTTGAGGTTGATCGATCCGCCCGGAAAAATATTGAAAGGCCGCATCATCTTCAAAGGTCAGGATCTTTTATCCCTCGACGAGGCTGCTATGCGCCAGATACGGGGTGGTGAAATTTCGATGATTATGCAGGAACCCAAGATGTCCTTAAACCCTGTCATCAGGGTTGGCGAGCAGATAGCCGAAACCCTCATCATTCATGACAAAACCCTTAACCGTCACTCGGCACGCACACAGGCAGAGGAGATGCTCGCGCAATTGGGCATACCCGATCCGACCAGGATGGCCCGACGATATCCGCACGAATTGAGCGGCGGTATGTCCCAGCGAATCATGATTGCCATGATGCTAGTTACCAGTCCCAAGCTGCTGATTGCCGACGAACCAACCTCGGCCCTGGACGTCACCATTCAGGCCCAAATTTTGGAACTGATTAAAAAATTAATCCGGGATATTAAAACCTCTGTTCTGATGATTACCCATGATCTGGGAGTGATGGCGGAAACCTGCGACCGCGTGGCGATAATGTATGCCGGAGACATGGTGGAAATGGGCTCGGTTCGCAGTGTGCTAAAAAATCCCCAGCATCCCTACACCCAGGGGCTTTTGCAAACGGTTCCCGACAAGGCCAATCCGGAACAGCCTCTTTTCTCCATCAAAGGAAATGTTCCCAGTTTATTAGAACCCCAAACCTGTTGCAGATTTGCACCACGGTGCGACTATGTTATGGATCGTTGCAAACGTGAGATACCACCATTTTTTATGCTCAATGGAGATCATCAGGCCGCTTGTTTTCTGCACAGGGACCAATCGGAGGCTTAGACAGAAGAATAAAGTGAATGTCGAATGTCGAATGACGAATGACGAATGACGAAGTAAGGAATTCTATCGATTAAACATTAGTTTTCTATCTTGTTAGTGATCTAACATCAACTATCGAGGATCGAGCGACCAGCATCCAGGATCGAGTATCCAGGATCGAGCATCAATGAAACCCCAAGTCAACCATAACAATTCGTCTCTTTTGCACATTGACGATTTGCACGTACATTTTCCCATCCGTGAAGGCCTTTTGATGCAGCACCATGCGACGGTTAAGGCTGTAAACGGTCTCGGTTTTGAATTAAGCCGCGGTGATGTATTCGGACTGGTGGGCGAATCAGGCTGCGGCAAAACCACCCTGGGCCGCGCCGTGGTGGGGCTAGCACCCGTTACCTCGGGCCAAATATATTTTAACCGTCACAGCATCGTCGGGTTAAGCGGACGAGAAGCCTACGAGCGGGCGCGTCATATTCAATTGATCTTTCAGGATCCATACGCCTCCCTGCATCCCCGTAAGACTGTCAGCGATCTGGTGGGAGTGGGTCTCAAACTGCACCATCTGGCCACCGGATACGAAATTGATGAAAAGGTATTGGCCATGCTGAAGCGTGTCGGCTTCAGCCTCGAGCACATGTATCGATATGCCCACGAATTTTCCGGTGGACAGCGCCAGCGCATAGCCCTGGCTCGGGCACTTGTCCTGCACCCCCAATTGCTAATTTTAGACGAACCCACTTCTGCGCTGGATGTTTCCGTTCAGGCTCAAATTCTCAATCTGCTCAAAGAACTTCAACGTGAATTCAACCTGACCTATCTGTTTATATCCCACGATCTAGGGGTGGTTCGCTATATGAGCAATCGCATCGGTGTCATGTATTTGGGAAGTATGGTGGAAACGGGATTGACCCATAATGTTTTCCGACAGTCCCAACACCCCTACACCCGTGTTTTGCTGTCTTCCTTGCCCTCTCTCGATCCGGACAAACCCCACACCGGGATTTTACTTGAGGGGGATCCGCCAACGCCCATCGATCCGCCTCCCGGCTGCCCATTCGCACCGAGATGTCCGGAAGCCCAAGGCCGGTGCAGGACGGACAAACCCCAGCTGATACGGCATGGTGATGACCCCTCCCATCTGGCGGCCTGTCATTTTCCGCATTTATCCTGAGCCGGACAAGTAGGAATCAAAAATTCAATTTTTTAAGGTGTGGTCTTTCCCAGGCAATCAATTCCGGTTTTTTTCTTGACGATGCCACACAGGGTAAAGTATTCTTAATTCCTTAACTGGGGTGGTACGTTTAGGCAAGTCATTCTCCGGTGAAATCGCTGTCAAAAATGCCATCAAACGACAGGAGGTTTTCCATGCCCATGAAGCATCCTGCAGATCAATGGGGAAACAGACGACTTTTAAAGTGAAACGAAACCATTCAGGTATTTTTCAGCGGCTGATGGGCCGGATTGCAGCCGGCATCGCCTGCCTATTGCTAGCGCTTTTTGTGTTTTATTCCCACCGCCATGCCGCATTGTCGCTGTTGTCTGATCTCAAAGCCGGTCCAACCGTGTTTCGGACAAAAATAACGGAAGAAATTTTCATTGCCCAAAATTTTTTTCGTGGAAAAATTCCGGTTTTTGATCCGTCGGTAAATCCTCCCCCAAAAATAGAGAGCCAGCCACCGGTTGAGAAAATAGCAATACCGACGCAACCATTCGACCTACCGCTTGAACAAAAAGAACCCATCCAGGAACCCGAACTTGCTTTGCCATTAGAAATTCAATTAAAAATTGAGACGATACCACCGCTGACATCAGCAGTGCCGAATCAATCAGCGGATCTATCATCTGAAAAAATCGATCCGCCGCAGGAAATCGGCCCTTACCCACCCTCAGAACCTCACACAAATATTGAGATGGCATTGCCAGTAAAAGAACCATCCGTATCTTCTCAGCCGAACTTTGCACCGTCCGAACAGATACAACTGCCGGATAAAGCCGGCCCCCGTCAGGCAGAAGTACGCCCGCAGCCGGTTAAGGATGACGTTGTTGAAAAAACTCAAGAAAGGATAATTCACAGTGAGAAGTGGCTTTTATCCCAAGTGTCTTCCTATTATACGATCCAGCTAATGGGTGTGCACAAGGAAACGCTGTTGTTTGATTTTGTCGAAAAAAATCAATTGCTGGAACAAAATGAGATTGCTTTTTATCAAACCACCTTTAAAAACAAACCGTGGTTCCAGTTGCTTTATGGCGTCTATGCTACCAAAAAAGCTGCCCAGGCGGCGGCTGATAATTTACCCCTCAAAATCCGCAAGTCACCGCCCTGGATCCGCAGGCTGTCTGCAGTCCAAAAGACGGTACGAAGCAAAATGTCGCCATAGGGCTTTCGGTCTCCGGCGGATTGGAGGTTTGACATCGTCGCATCCGCGAATTGATGGGCTTCGTTTGTGTTTTGCTCGTCTGCAGCTGAGTCTTGCTATGGGATATTGCTTGATCTCTAATTTTAAAGGATGTATGCGTGAGTGCTGCCCGAATGTGTAGGGAAAAGAATCCGATCACTACCAATTAAAAGGGGGTCACAATGAAGAATGCCGTCTGCCCGAATCTTTTTAAACCTATGAGCTTAAAGGGTTTGAGGTTAAAAAACCGAATTACCATGGCACCGCTTTATCTGGGATATGCCGCTTCCGGTGGCACTGTATCTCCTCTGCTGCTGTATCACTACAAACTCATGGCCCAAAGCGGGGCCGCCATGATTGTGGTTGAAAATGCAAGCATCACACCTGGGGGCAGCGGTTCACCACGAACCATTCGTTGTGACCACAACCGGTATTTGCCCGGTCTTGAAAAGCTTGCGTCGGCGATCAAGGATCAAAAGAGCCGATCCTGTCTTCAGTTGAATCACGCCGGGCGTTTCGCCCATGTTCCTGATCCGGTGGCACCTTCAGCGGTGGCTGCATTTAAAAGAACCCCCCGGGCGCTTTTAAAGAAAGAGATTACGACGATCGCCCGGCAATTTGCCAATGCCGCGTTGAGAGCTAAAAATGCCGGTTTTGATCTTGTTGAACTACACGGCGGGACTGGATATCTCCTCTCTCAGTTTGTATCGCCGCGGACCAACAAGCGCACCGATGATTATGGCGGAGCGCTGTCAAACCGTATGCGCTTTCCCTTAGAAGTATTGAAACGGGTTCAGGATAAGGTGAAGGATTTTCCGGTCGGGTATCGTTTCCTGACCGATGAGTGGCTGCCGGATGGTCTTCAGGTAAAAGAATCCGCTGTGCTGGCTCAGGCACTGGGAGAAAACGGCGTCGCCTACATCTCGACCATGGGCGGTACCTATGAATCGTTCTATCTGCCCGAGGTCGTCAAAAGATCTAAAAAACCGGGCTACATGGTGTCGCTGGCCGCCGCCGTCAAAAAAAACGTGAAAGTACCAGTGATTGCAGCCGGCAGAATCTCGACCCCTGCCAGAGCGGAATCCATTCTGCAAGCCAAGAAAGCGGATCTTGTCGGATTGGCACGCGTATTGTGGGTGGATCCGCAATGGCCACAAAAAGCGCGCAAAGGCCAGGATCGTGGGATATTATATTGCAGTCCCAAATGTGATGCCTGCATGCAACTGGTGATGCAGGGAAAGCCCGCCTTCTGTCCGAGATGGAGCAAGGAAAAGCGTGCTGCCTACCGTGAGCTGTTTCAATAATAACGAGACATTTAAATGAGAAGATTTGTGTATTTAATTTTATGCCCGATCTTTTGGGTTTTCTTCCCAGGCCCCTTATTTGCATCCGATACTACCGTAAAGGTCGGCATATATGAAAACAAACCGAAAGTATTTGTAGATTCGGCCGGCGAACCCCAGGGGTTTTTTGTTGATATCCTGAACTACATCGCCTCGCAAGAAGGTTGGCAACTGGATTATGTTGCGTCTACCTGGGACAAAAACCTCGAAAAATTGGAGAAAGCAGAAATCGAGTTTGATTTGGCAAAAAACCTGAAAATTATTCATGCAGACTCAGGATAGATTGAACAGATCATTTTGAATCTTGCGCTGAATGCTAGCCACGCCATGTCTGGCGAAGGAAAGATATCCATAGAAACCAGAAATATTGTGCTGGATAAAGATGTTCGGACAACCAATCGGGGAGCAGACAGGGGAGAGTATGTATTGCTGAAGATTACCGATACCGGACATGGCATCGAAAAAGAAGTTCAACATCGTATGTTCGAGCCTTTTTTCACCACCAAAGAGCCGGGGAAAGGAACCGGCCTTGGATTATCTATGGTTTACAGTATTGTAAAAAACCATCATGGTCACATTGAATGCGATAGTGCGCCGGGAGCTGGTACCCGTTTCAATATTTATTTTCCGGCCTCGACATCGGCAAATGCACTGAAAGATGAAATCTCCACAAAAAAAGAAAAATTAGCCACCGGAAATGAAACCATCCTTGTGATTGAAGACGATGAATCAGTTTTGGATGCTTTAAAAAGAATGCTGGAGCATTTTGGATACGCCATTATCACCGCTTCGAATGGAGAAAAAGCAATTGAAATCTACCTGGCAGAACAAGATCGTATCGATTTGGTGATAATCTCCTTAAACATGCCCGGGATGGGAGGGCGTAGGTGCCTGGAAAGAATGCTTGAGATCAAGCCTGACCTAAAAACGATTGTTACCAGCGGTTATTCATCGGCTGCATCTGTTGAAGATATTCATAAAAGCGGTACTTCCGTATTTATTGAAAAACCCTATCAGCTAGAGAATCTGCTCAGGGCAATCAGGGAAGTTGTGGATGGATAGTCATCTTTACCCTCAGGTTGCAACATTGGGGTTTAGACAGGGATAGGTAAAGCGTCTCAATTATTTTTCAAGCAGCTGTTTTTGAATTTCAGTTTCGGCCCATTTGTTATCATTTTTGCGAACCCCCTCCTGGTAAAGATCCGTAATCAACGCAGCGTGTTGTTTGGCCGTTTTGTGACCGCTAACAACTGCCTGGTCGATAGCCATCCAGTCACCTGTTTGGGTAAATTCTTGAAATGACGTCAAAAGTTCCGGGAAAAACTCCTTCGCCAATCCATCCAAAAAGGCTGCATAAAACGCTAGCGAGGCGGTCTTTCTTTCCCTTATGATATGCTGAAGTGTTCCGAATTTATTGGTGTCGGCCAGGAGGTCTTTTACGGCCCGCGCCAGGTATTCCACCGGTGAATAGGGGAATGCAGCAATGATTTCCCGCCAGATTTTGCGATCAAAGTCGGTATCATGTAATTCGCCGATCTCATGGTATATGTAATTGTCTTTTAAGACTGCCAGAATTTCCGTCAAATGGGGCTGTAATGCTTTGGGCTCCTGGTTAATTAATCCACAGCTATCCAGGGCAAATTTGAGTGCCGGCCGTGCTGATTTTTTTATGTAAAGAATGCTGTCCCAGAGAAAAAGTGTGGCGGATTCCTGGCGCAAGAGCACGCAGTCGTCCTGAGTCAGGGCTGGAATGGTCAAAAGATCGCGGGCCAGCTCACGGCCGAGGGCGTAGACGATGTTGCCGTTATAGTTTGTTTTCTCGGTAATTTCCGTCAGGAAAAACGTCGGTTTGAGACTGCGGGCGTAGCCGGCGCCGTAAAACACTTGATGCGGCTCCAGGATGGAATTGATCCCGATGGTATCAAAAGGATCGAATTGCTCCCCATTAATGGATAGTTCTTTAAACCCATCTTCGGGATAGTCTTCCCATTTATTTTCTTTAGCCTCGATCCACTCCAGGACTTTGGCGGAGTCGCCTTCTTCCCAGACCGGCAGATCCTTTTCCCACTTGTAAAGATCTCGCAAGCGCAGTGCCAGACCGCAGATCGAAAACATGCCCGCGTGATAGGCGTCGGAGGTGTCGCAATTATGAAGAACTTGACGGGTTATATCATTTATATTGATCATTGGTTTCATAACCTTTTTTTCTCTCACCAATGTTATAGACCACTTGTCCGTCAGAGTTTGGTATTACACCAAAGGTAAGTTACAACAAAGGTAAGGCTAAAATACAAATCTGTAAACAATAAATTCGAATCAACGCCAATAAACGGGGTCAAAGCTTGAATAGTGAATAATTATTGACAAAAATCCAATGCATTGATATGGGAGTTTTATGAGCAGACCGTGGCGTATTGAATACAAAGGTGCATTATACCACCTGCTATCGCGTGGCAATGAACATAACGACATTTTTGTCGACGATAAGGATCGCAGCAATTTCTTATACACGGTCGGGGAAATGTCGCAACGGTTCGATATCGACATTTTCGCTTATGTATTGATGAATAACCATTACCACATTTTGGCCAGAACCAGGCGAGCCAATTTGAAAAAGGCCATGCAATGGTTCGGCACTACCTACACCCAGCGCTTCAATCGGAGACATTCCCGCAGCGGACATTTATTCCAGGGGCGTTACAAGAGCATTATCGTACAAAATGACGCCTACCTGCTGCAGCTTTCTTACTATATCCATCGCAATCCACTCAGAGCAGGCATTGTCCGTCGTTTAGCCGACTATCGTTGGAGTAGCTATAAGGTATATGCATATGGTCGCCAGACACCCAAGTGGTTGTCGACCGATTTGATACGAGCTCATTTTAGGGGCGATCAAGATCGCAATAAGAGCTATCGCGAAAAAGCTCAAAAATATGCGGTTGAGGAAAAACATCTATTTGAAGATTTACGGCATGGGTTAATTCTGGGGTCAAAGCATTTTGTTGAAAAAATTCGTAAAATATATTTACCATCGAAGCCAGAAGGGTCAATACCCCAGCAAAAACAGGTCGCAAACACCTTCGACCCGCAAACTTATTTAAGCAAGGCTGAACGGATTCTCAAATGTGACGTCGAGCGCTTTGTACAGGCAGGAAGGCTTTCAGGCGCTGAAAAAAACAACCGTGATCTATTGCTGTATTGTATCTGGACAACCGGTCATCTAAATAATGAGCAAATCGGTGAACTATTTGGATTGAGTTATTCAGGAGTCAGTCACGCAGTAAAATCGCTGAAATCCAAATTAGCAAAGGATTACGAGTTGCAGACGAAATTAGATCAACTTAATTCACTATTCAAGCTTTGACCCCTTGCCGTTCGGACGAACAGAAAAAAAGAATCCCTTAATTCTGCACCAGGCCATACAGCCGGCCCACCACAAATAAAACCCAGCTTGAGATCAATCCGGCGCCGGCAAGGTTCATGATAAATCCGACAACCAGCATTTTTGAAAACGAGACATCCTTGACGCCACCAAAGGCCAAACCGTTTACACCCGTTGCGATAGGGCTCATAAAGGCACTGGTGCAGGAAAGCGTGACGATGATCAGTATTTCCAAGGCGGAATAACCCAAGGTCTGCGCCAGGGGAAGGGCCATTACAAAAAAACTGAGCTGAACAGCCGTATTGCTGAGTATCTCTGTAGAAAAGGAGGTCGTCAGGGCAATCAAAAAAAACAATGCCAACACGGATAAGTCGGTCGAAACAATTGAAGCAGCCCAGCCCGCAAAGAATTCGTGGATCCCAAAAGCATACAAAATCGCTGCCAGCACGACCGCAATCCCAACAAAAATAAACCCCCTGGTGGGTAGCTCATTATAACAGTCCGCCAGGGTTAATAAAACCTGCTTGGAATCCGTCTGAGAGTCAACCTTCACAGGTAAAAAGAAGAGAATCAAAACAAACAGCAAGGTCAGGAGACCCGAAAAAAATAATATCAAGACTGTTTGGTCCGGAAAAGACATCATTAACAAAGATAAAACAAAGGATGACAAAAAATAAAATACCGTCATCCATACCGTAATCTTCTGAAAATGGTGGAACGTTTTTCCGGCGTCAAACGGTAGCTGAATATTGCGCTGTTGATGTCTCCAGGGCCGCAGCACCGCGGATATTATCAACCCGGCGATACATACAAAAACTATGACCAGGGGGACGCCCCAGACAAGCCATGATGCAAACGACAATTGTTGAATTCCGGGAACGTCATTCAAGACGGCATAGGTGATCAGTATACCGTTTGCCGGCGTGGCCGTAATCGACCCCATACCGCCGATGTTCGCTCCATAAATGGTCGAGAGGGCCAGCATGGTGGCGATATTTTTGGAGGGGCCGTTGGATTCTTCGTAAGACCGTCGCAGCAGCTCCAAAAGTGGGAGAAGGGTCAAGACAGTGATGGCATTGGGAATAAAAAACGACAAAACCGCCGAGATGGCAATAAGATAGAACAGAATTTTGGTTATCGAAAGATGCCGTTTACCGATAAACCAAAAAACGATTCGATGGGGAAGTCTGGCTTTTATCATCAGGCGTGAGACCGCAAAGCCACTGATGAAGAAAAATATTAGCTGAATTTTATCCATCGTCAATATTGCTTCTTAGGTTGCCGCGAAACATCGAAAACAGGACGCCAACAGTGCACAGTGATGAAAAAATCAGAAAAGCCGTGCGCACACTCTTCAGAAATTGGTCGTAATTCGCAGGCGCAATCGGCTCCCGACCAATAAAAATAGCAAATACCACCATGGTGATAGCCATGCTGGCCATTTGCCCCAGCAGACGCATGGTTGCCACCGTGCCGGAAGCAATGCCGAAATAGCGCCGTTCAACGGCGCTCATGATGGCATTCATGTTGGGTGATGAAAACAGTGAGAAGCCAAACCCGAGAAACGCCAGTGTTAAGACGATAACGACGGTGGAGGTGTCGGCTCTGATAAAGACAAAGGAGAAAAGCCCGATGGTCGTCATCATCATCCCTGCCGACGCAATCAGGCGTGGTTCAATTCTGTCAGAAAGTTTGCCCGCCAGTGGCGAAAAAACCGCCATCACGATCGGCTGGGCAATCAGGATGGTTCCGGCATACTGGGGAGCGAAATTTTTGATATACTGCAGATAGAGGCTCAGCAGAAATGTAAGGGCGAATGTTGCCGAGTAGTTGATCAAGGCCGCCAGGCTGGAGAAGGTAAACAACCTATTTTGATTGAACAGCCTCACCTCAAACACCGGATAACGGACTCTCATTTCGAGCCGGATGAAAATCCCAAGACCTGCCAGACCAACAATGATGAGATAAACGGCAATGCTCCGGGGCAACAGCGACGTACCGTAGACCAGGGTTAAAATTGAAAAGCCGTACAGCACGCTGCCGGGGATATCCAGTTTGTCTCCCCTTGCGTCGGCCCACTCACCTTTTAAATATCTCAGGGTCGAAAAAATGGATAGCGCACCTATCGGTACAACAACCGCAAATATGCTTTGCCAGCCAAGATATCGGACAAGGAAGCCACCGGCAAAGGGCCCGACAGACAGTCCGATATAGACAGCCGAAACATAAACGCCGATGGCCCTTCCCCGTTTGGCCGGTGCGAAGACCGACGTTAAGATGGCCATACCGGTGGTCACAAACATTGCCGAACCGAAGCCCTGTAGTATTCGCATGGTGATAAGCATTTTCATCGAGAAGGAAAAAACTGCCAGAAACGATGACACTGTGTACAGAACCAGACCCCAGGTAAATATTTTTTTCCTTCCGTAAATATCGGCGACCTTACCGAAGGGGACCAGAAAAACGGCTATCGCCAGCAGATAAGAGGTTGCCACCCAGCTCAAAGCGACGGCGTCGGCGGAAAAATCCGCTTGGATGGCAGGCAGGGCAACATTTACAGAGGAGACGGTAAACGGTCCCATGAAGGACGTCAGAGTGGCGACCGTAAGGGCCGATTTTTCTAAAGACTTGTCAGCGGCCAAGTAAGAGTTCCTCCAGGTTTACCCCAGTGTTGCATAAACAACGTTGTTTACCCTACGGGAAAGCCGGAGGACTTCAGATCCTGTGTTGTCAAGGGATCAATGTAACCGACTACAATTTCAACCTTGGCGCCTTGGCTCTGAAGCCCCTCCGACTTTGGCAACTTTTAGGGTTACTCGCAAACTCGCAGCCCTGATGTAATCGTCAATAAGTCCTTTGTAAAGGAAAAAGATTCGGGCTGCGTGTTTGAACCTGTCCGTTGAAGACTAAAAATTCGAATTTCTTACGATAGGAAGATCGCAATTGACGATATCGGCACCAGACCATGTTGACAGCAGTGTTACCGCTCTTAATTTTTTTTTAGCCAGACAAATATATTTTGACAAGTGATAATATTTCATGGATATTGGCTTGAAACACTTATATGAAACTAAATCGAATGACGAATGACGATTGTCGATTGACGAATTGTGGATGTCGCTCTCCGAGGCGTAGGCGCTAAAACATCTACGAGCCGGAGGCTTCGCTCTGCGCTCTTATAAAAAATAAAATAGAAAGAATTCCTTAATTTGTCATGCCGGACTTGATCCGGCATCCAGAATTTTATGATGATACTGGATTCCGGCTACCGGATATAGTCCGGCACAGGCCCCGCCGGAATGACGCTTTAAAGAAATTTTGGCTTTTTACTACATCGTCAAAGTTTCTTTTTTGATCAAACTGGTCGTTTTTTTTTTGGCCAGCGGCTCCCGCTCGTGTGAAACTACATGAGGCCAAACATTGAATTGCAGTACCACCTATCGATCGGGTATTGCATTCCATGAGCGTTTCAAGTGTTCAGCGCTCAGGGATTCAGGGCGAGTGGGATCATCGCTCGTATCTGACGCCACAATGCTGGAGTCTGTTTTTTGATCAAACTGGTTGTTTTTCAGGCTGGCGGTTGGATTCGTCAGATAAATTTAAAAACCGGTTCATTTGTAAAATATATGACTATTATTGATCGCGTAAACAAATTGATGGAAAAGGGAGAATCCATCTGCCTGGCTACGGTTATCGCTTCCAAAAACCCGCGGATTGCCGTTGGTGGCAAAGCCATTGTTCTAAGCGATGGATCGATACAGGGAAATTTAGGCACCGGATCATCGGATTTGAGATTGCGAGACCTGGCACTGACATCCCTCAATGAGAAAAAAAGCCGAATAATTGATATTGAAGACGGACTTCGTGTTTTTTTTGATGTCCTTTCATTTGAAAATAGGCTGCTGGTATGCGGCGCCGGTCACATCGCTGTTCCCCTGGCACATTTTGCCCGGGAGGTAGGGTTCAAGGTCAGTGTACTCGATGATCGTGCCGACTTTGCCAATCCGGCCCGTTTTCCGCACTGTGATGTCATTGCCGAAGAATTCAGCATTGCGCTACGCGATTTTCCCCTGTCTCTTTCCACTTACGTGGTCGTAATCACGAGAGGTCATGAGCACGATGCGGATTGTCTACTCGAAATATTAAAAAAAGACACGGCCTATGTCGGTCTTATCGGGAGTCGCCGCCGGGTGCGCTTTGTGCTCGATATGCTTAGAAAGAAGGGGATCCCCCAAAACCGTCTGCAAGAAGTTTTCACTCCAATTGGAACCCCCATTGGGGGCGAATCCCCCGCAGAGATCGCTCTTTCCATTGCGGCCGAGCTGGTCTGCGTACGCCGTAAGGGACCCCATCAGGCTCGGTCACTGCGCGCCGCTATAGGAATCAACCCATGAATGACCAGGAAATATTTCGAAAAATTGCCGAACTGAAAAATCAAGGCAACGCCGTCAGTCTGGCCACCATCGTGGAAGCTAAAGGTTCGACCCCGCGGGAGGTGGGTGCAAAAATGATCGTGTGTGCCGACGGTACCGTTTACGGTTCCGTGGGCGGAGGATGCGGTGAAAGCCAAGTAAAAAGTGCCGCCCTTCGCTGTCTCCTCACCAAAAACAAAACCGAATTGATAAAGGTAAGTCTTTTGGACGACCTGGGCACGAAAGGTGGAGATGTGTGTGGGGGGACCATGCGGCTGTTTGTCGAGAAAGTCTAACAAAATCCTAAACTGATCGGTTCCTGGTTCCTGGTTCAGGGTTCAAAGGTTACAACTCTTTGAAATTGCATAATATATTGATCAAGATCTGGGATGCCCGACGTCACCCATTGGGTGAAAATGCGCTATTAACACCTAACGGCTCAATCCCTTTGATAGGATCTGTTTGAAAGTTTTTCAACCCTGAACGTTGAACCCTGAACCGCTTAACCTTGGAGAATATATCTTGGATTTAGTTGTCTGATTTCGAATTTAATAAAATTGATAGGGAACCGCGCGGCAAAACACAAAGGGTGGCTCAGAACGAACCACCCAAAAAGGAGAGATTGAGAGGTTAATACCAAGCCGCCCCCTCATGCGTTCATCATTAGCAAGAAAACAAAAAAATTCAATGGGGTAAACACCGTATTTTTCTTACATAAGATGAGTAATTGTTTTCCTAACCTGACCACCGGCCCGGAACCAAAAATTAAAAAATCGAGAAAATCAAGTATTGTGCCACAAGCGGCGAGATGCTGGATACTGCATACTCGATGCTGGTTAAAATAAAGATAGTTACCCTTTTAAATCCCGTATCTCTCCGAGGCGTAGGCTCGATCGGCTCTACGAGCCGGAGGCCAGAAACCCGCATCCAGCATCATTCCAATAACGTGTTGACAAGATTCAATTTAAACGCTTACCACAAAACACATTAATATAGTTACTAAACAACCAGAAGATAAGGTTCGTCGAAAAAATGTACGACTTCCAGCAATGGTGGCAACATCTGCCGCAAAACATAAGCCCAGTAATTTTCGAAATCGGCGGGTTCAAGCTCCAGTATTACGGTTTGATGTATATCGTGGCCTTTGCTATCACGTTTTTTCTGGTTCTATATCGCCTCAAACGTGAAAATCGATTCGAATTTACCACCGATCAGATCAAGGACATCATGACCTACCTGATCCTGGGTCTGATCATTGGCGCCCGTCTGGGCTATGTGCTGTTTTACAATCTTTCCTATTACATCGAGCATCCTCTCGAAATCATCGTTCCCTTTTCATTCTCAAACGGCATTACCTTCACGGGTATCTCTGGTATGTCATATCACGGTGGACTTATCGGGGCGACGTTGGCCGCCTGGTTTTACTTTAACAAAACCAAACTAAATTGGTGGAGTGGCGTTGATCTGTTTGTACCGGTTATCCCGCTAGGGTATACGTTTGGACGTTTGGGCAATTTTATCAATGGTGAACTATTCGGCCGGGTAACGACTTCAGCCGTCGGGATGTATTTTCCCATGGCGCCTGCCGGACAGCTAAGACATCCGTCGCAACTTTATGAAGCCTTTTTTGAGGGCATTTTTCTGTTCGTGATTTTATGGAGTCTCCGCAAAATAAAAATCCCCAATGGCGCGATGCTTGCGCTCTACCTGATCGGCTATGGAATTGTGCGATTTTTTATTGAATATTTCCGCGAACCAGATGCGCATCTAGGATTTGTATGGTTCTCTTTTTCCATGGGGCAGATCCTCTGCCTGCTGATGATCGCCACAGGGATTCTTTTGTATGTTTATTTATGGCGGCGGGAATAAATCTATGAAATTATAGCGTGCCAAGTTTGATAGGGTCGCAAAAAGGCACAAAAATTTCTGCGTCTTGACATCTGTTTTTTTGATGCTAGATTCACTGTAATATCCTTGGCTTGAAAGCTGTCTAAATATACTGTATCAAAATGGAATTATAACCCCAATAAAGCTAATATCGACGCCAGCGGATATTTGGTTGCAATCCGTTGATAGATGAGAAATTTGATTTCAGAACGATTCACTCGAAGTCTATAATTGTTGGCGCAACCACAGACATTTGTGTTGCATCAGATTCTACGACACCTCCGTAGTTCTGAAATTAGGGAGACAATCCTATGCATATGCTGGTTGGCCTTCTCTTGACCAGGCTTCTGAAACACGCCCACTCAAAAAGTGGAAATCTCCCACACATTCGGGGAAAATTTGAAGTCATCCACACACTGCCCGGGCGGATCCGGTTTCGGATTCCGATGCTCGAAGGCCAAGATCCTGAGGTCATCGACAGC
Organism: Desulfobacterales bacterium; assembly: GCA_050124355.1. Lineage (GTDB taxonomy): Bacteria > Desulfobacterota > Desulfobacteria > Desulfobacterales > JAFDCJ01 > JAFDCJ01. The sequence continues at coordinate 33,444 of JASFFJ010000001.1, forward strand.
GTCGGAAAAGAACTTAAACGCTTACCCGAAATCAACAGCGTTGATTTAAATCCGATCTCCGGAAGTTTGGTATTAGATTATCATGATGAAGAAATTAACGCCGCCATTATCTGTGGTATATTGCTAAAGCTGCTGGGCTTGGAGCAAGACTTGGACGCTCAACCGCAATCCTTAATCCAGAAGGAATTAAATTTAATCGGCACCTCACTGAATCGCCAGGTTTATAATTCCAGTGCCGGTATTTTCGATATAACCTCCGCGCTGTCATTAAGCATTTTTGCATTAGGAATGTATAAGATTATTGTTCAGCGAGATCGCAATACCCCAAGCGGCTTCAGCCTTTTATGGTGGGCCTATGTAATCTTTAAAAGTGGTAATCGTTAAGGTGTTTGATTCTTTTAAAAGTAGATTCAAATTTTTGGCCGCGCCGCGCGTTGTTCATAACTTGCCGGGTCGGGTGCGCATCCACTTCCCAGCCCTGAAAAGGTTATCGTCTCACTGGCACCGGTATTCAGCGCCTGTCGCCGAGTTGGTCAAAATAAAACGGGGAATTCAGAACACAAGCATCCAGCCGATGACCGGCAGCGTACTCATCACCTATGATGCCGATACCCTGGGACAAAAGGAGGTCCTTAATTGGTTGGAATCCATCGCAACAATTTTTACGAACAACCTTCGCGATTATACATCTCTTTCCGAACACAATTTCGAATCTTTGCTGAATCGCGTCAAAATTGAGCTGATGGATTTGGAAAAATGAGTTGAAAGATGCTGGGAGTTGGTAATGCTGTTGCAAAGTAAAAAAAAGCCGCTGTTGACATGTGACGTACTACACAGTTTGCCGGGTAGAATAAGAATCGGTTGCCGGGCACTGCTTCATCTGGCTGCACACCGCCAAGATCTCGAGGATCGCTTAACGTCTGATTTTGCGATCTCAAAAGCCACCGTTTCTCCGCTCTCAGAAAATGTTCTTATTTTTTTTGATAATAAAAAAACCAATGCCAAAGAAATCCTCGAGATAACCGAGAACATGATAGCCGCCTATTCCACTGTGGCCTATAAGTCCGACCGTGAAGAAAAAAATAAGCAGACCGTTCAGGAAAGACGTTTACAGGAAGAGCCAATTGGTGAAATGCTGGGGCGCATCGGAATTAACCTCCTAACGCTGGTTTACTCCTATATCAAAAAACCGCCCCCCCCAACAACATTTCTCGGAAAATTCACCAATATTAATGCCCTCACAGCACTTTCTTTATCAAGGCCTATTTTCAAAAGCGGGCTGAATGCGCTCAAAGATCATCGTCGACCCAATGCAGATACGTTGAGTGCAGCTGCAATATTAGCAAGCCTCCTGACGGGTAAAAGCTCATCTTCTCTGACCATCATATTGCTGGCGGATATCGCCGAACTGCTAACCGCATATACGATGGAAAGAACGCGAAGTGCGATAAAAGGTATGCTTTCCATTGGAGATCAGTACGCCTGGAAAGTCAATCAACGCGGTAAGGAAATCCGAGTATTATTATCTGAAATCGAACCCAACGATATGGTGGCAGTGCACACCGGTGACAAGGTACCGGTTGATGGAACCGTCGTCGAGGGAGAAGCCTCCATTGATCAGGCGTCGCTGACCGGAGAGTTTATACCGGTTGTAAAATCACGTGATGATGTCATCTATGCCGGCTCAACCGTCAAGTCGGGCAATATCACCATAAAAGCTGAACGCGTCGGGGATGATCGTGCAATATCACGAATCGTTCATATGGTAGAAGAGGCCCAAAGCAGAAAAGCACCAGTTCAGGCCTATGCCGACCGATTTTCGGCTCAATTTATCCCCATTAACTTTTTGTTGTCTCTCATCGTTTATTTTGTCACCAAAAGCCCCGCGCGGGCACTAAACATGCTGATCATAGATTACTCCTGTGGCGTTCGTCTTTCAACGGCAACAGCATTCGCCGCCGCAGTTTGCAGAACTGCCGCCCAGGGTGTTTTGGTGAAAGGCGGAAATTTCATCGAGTTGCTCAACGACTCCGACACATTAATCCTGGATAAAACCGGAACGATCACCGAGGGAAGACCCAAAGTGGTTTCGGTGTATTCAGTCAACGGAAGAAATGAAACCAGGGACATCGTCGAACTGGCTGCTGCCTGCGAAGAAACCACCAATCATCCGATTGCGCTGGCGATCTTGAATAAAGTCAGGGAAATGGGATGGATAATTCCCGATCATTCCAAAGTAAAGGTCGTGATGGGAAAGGGTGTTGAAACGACGGTGAAGCGGCAAAAGATTCGCGTTGGCAACGCTGCTTTCATGGCGGACGCGAAAATTCCGCTTTCAATTCCGGATCAGACGGTTCAGATGATGAACAAAAAAGGAGAAAATGTTGTTTACGTTGCCAGGGGGAAGAACCTGTTGGGAGTAATCGGAATTCAAGATAGTTTAAGAGAGGATATGAAGAAAACCCTCAATCGACTCCGCCGGCAGGGATACGACGACATCGTTCTCCTCACCGGTGATGTCGAAGAACATGCCAATCTGATGGCGTCAAAAATGGCATTGGACAGCTATAAGGCCCAGGTTTTGCCCGAAGACAAGGCCGATATGGTTTTAAAAATTCAAGCCAAAGGTAACAAAGTGGTGATGGTGGGAGATGGTGTCAACGATGCCCCGGCATTGGCCTACGCTGATGTCGGCGTTTCACTGGGCAGAGGCAGCACGGAAATCAGCATTGAGACTGCCGACATCGCGATAAATTCCGACAATCCGCTGTTGCTGACCGGAATCATTGGTCTGTCACAAAAAACCATGGGCATTGTAAAGCAGAATTTTGCCACTGCCATCGGTGTAAATACGGTTGGACTGATGCTGGCCTCGATGGGTATTCTCCCGGTATTTTGGGCGGCTGTTTTACACAATGCGACGACAATTGCGGTGGTGATGAATTCTGGCCGAATCCTTTTTAGCGATATCACCAAAGAAATATAAATGGAACCAGATATAAATATTGTTATAGCGCATACTTTGCCCGGCAGGCTTCGGATTCGTTTTTCCCACCCGTTTAGAAAACAGGAAGATCTGGCGGAAATCATCAAAAAACACGCCGGCGTCATTTTTGCAAGGTACACCGCTGTTACTCAAAATCTGGTTGTGAAATACAATCCCAAAGATATCACCACCGAGGAAGTTATTCTTAGAGCAAGTCTGGCATTCTCCGTTGAGTACGATCTTTGTCCGGTTCAGATTCAATCCGCGGAACAAAATGTCGCGTTGGGAAATTTATCGTTGTTTGCTGGATTTAGTCTATTGATCAGCCATCTGTTCAATTTAATGTCCACCAAGTCTCATAAATTTACGGCATTGAATCTGATCAGCAGTATGACAACCCTGGTCGCTGTATTGGATCATGTATATCAGGACCTGAAGCAGAAGCGGCAGTTCCATCCGGAAGTATTTTCATTATATTATTTGGTACTTGCATTTATAAAAGGCGACGTCTTGAAAGGGGCAACGTTCACTTGGTTCCTGACATTTGCCAGACATATGCTTGAGGTGCCGGCCGGTTCGCTGGTGGTGAAAACCATTAAATCAGACCCAACCTGCCATATCCGACACTGTGAGTATGAGGTTACGGTGTCCAAAAAAAAGACGGATAGTACGCTGGGTACCTTTTTACAGAGCTTACCGAAAATGGTGTTGAACACCTACCGAGATATAGACGCGACGCTCGAAGACAACTTGCTGCAACAGATAATGTCGGTGGCCGAATCTCACGATGAAGTGCTTGAAGGTCTGAAAAATCTAAAACAGGGAATTTTGTTAAAAGTTGAGTATTAAAAAATCATAAAATTTAAGAGATGAAAGGGGAAAAATATGGCAATAAGAGGTGAACATCTTATCGGCTTTGCAATCGGGATTGGGGCTTCGGCAGCGGGATATTATCTTTACAAAAAAAACCAGACAAAAGTAAATACGTTTCTGGGCGAACATGGCATCAATATCAGTTCTGTTTTTGAAAAGGACCGAAATGCGATGTCGCTCAAGGAGCTCATCCTGGCAAAAGAGGAGCTTGAAGATCTGATCGCCGAGAAAGAGCATGCCGAAAGGGAAGAAAAGAAATCAAAGAAAACGAAAGCCGAGAAGAATTGATAAGTTGGCTCCGTTTTCCCGATAAACATGAGCAAAACAAAAGAAAAAGATTTTAACTATCCGATGGCGGTTTTCATTTTTGTCGCAGTAACGGTTTTGGTAGTTATACTTTCATTGACGCTGAATGATTCTGTTGAATTTTCAAACCAGGTAGCCATCGAGAGTGGTATTCCTGCACCCGATTTTACATTTCCCGGGCTTGATGGGAAAATGATCAGTCTTTCCGACTACAAAGGAAAAGTCGTTCTTGTTAATATCTGGGCGACCTGGTGTCCACCCTGTGTTGATGAAATGCCGTCGATGGAAAAACTTTACCGTAAATTCAAAGGGGAAAATTTTGAAATTCTGGCAGTCAGTATAGACGAGCCGGGATCCGAAGTGGTGGCCCCGTTTATGGAAAAAAACCGCCTAACGTTTCCTGCTTTGATCGATTCCAAGGGAGCCATCAAACCTGTTTACAGGATTACCGGAATACCCGAAAGTTTCATCATCGACAAGCAGGGCATTCTCACCAAAAAAATTGTCGGCCCGTTAGATTGGGCGGCACCCAAAGTCTTTCGTTTTTTCAGCAAATTAATTCAAACGCCGTAAGATGATTTACGCCATCCTTGATCCCGCCGCATGAAAATTTTAGAACCCGCTGAATTCTATTTTATCTCAATATATTAAAAAGCAAATTAATTGCCGACACCGCAACCTATTCCGGCTGGGAATCCGGCCCCTTGTCGGGTTGCCGGATGTTATCATTTGCTGGTCCCCCGGAGCCCCTCATTCCCGGACCTTTACCCTATCCGGGTCCCATGCCGTAGCCACCTGTGGGAGCATCATAGGGACAATTGCCGGAACGCCAGTAGCGTTTTCCTACTGGTGCCATCATCCCGGGTCCTCCCATACCGCAGCCGCTGGGAGATCTCATCATTTGCGGTCCTGGTCCTCTACCGCAGCCACGTCCGGAAGCGCCATGGAGACAATTCTTAGGACCCCGATGGTACTTCCCACAGGGCCCCGTCTTTCCGCGATGCATCATGTCGGGTCCCATAAGACCGCCGCCCCAAAACCCGCGGCCGAGATCAGGGTTGATTTTTCGGAGTCGTAATATGTGCTCCAGACGCTGTTGAGCCATTTGGGCCTTAAAATCAGATATTTCCTTCTGTAATACTGAAGCAGCCGCGGCATCCGGATCCTCTTTGGCCAGCTCACTCGCCAATTCAAGCCGTAACATGTTTAGGTCATTGGATTTTCTAATTTGGCAGCTATATTTGGTACCGATTTATCCAAATCGCATCATTATTGCCCGTGAGTTATGCCATCGCCGAATTGAATATTTTAGCCTCCGACTCGAAGACCCTACGGCTCGGGGAGGAATGCCATCGACGTTTCCCTTGTAATACGTGCCTCATTGGTTGACTGAACCCTAAGATTTGGATATATCACTACCTAACCCGGTTAAACCGGATAGAATACCCACAAAGGACCAATGACATAAAGTACAGACCTGGTTGAAGGGTTTACTGGTTTAATGGTTGAATAGGTAAATTATAATCATAATTTCAGAACGTTACGATTTTTGGAACATGAAATGTCCAATTATTTTGCAACTAAATGCAAATGCTGCTTGAATTAAAAAACATCAACTATAAGTATCCCGGCTCCACCAACGACGTCTTCAAAAATCTGACTTGCGCCATCACCACGCCCGGCTTCCACGCGCTGTTCGGTCCCTCGGGTGTCGGTAAAACAACCCTGGCTAAAATGATTTGCGGTAAAATGAATGATTTCCATGGTGAGATGGCCACCAACGCGATGGATCGCATCCTGTATACGTATAATTTAGAAAGACTTCCGGGTTGGTCGAGTGTTCGGGAGCATCTGGAATTAAACATACCCGCTTCCAACAAATCGATCGTTGCCGAACTGATAGACTCATTTGGAATTGAAGCCTTGATGGCATCCCGGTTTGCGCAGCTATCGCTGGGACAGCAAAACCGCACCAACCTGACCCGCTATCTGCTTCAGGATTTTGACCTACTGATCATGGATGAAAGCCTCGCTAATGTTGACGAAATCACCAAAGAAAAAATCATCCAAAAAATAAAAGAAATGTTTCCGGATCGTTGTTTTTTGTACATATCCCATAACGTGGTCGAAGTGGCAACCTACTGTGATCAAATCCTTGTGCTGCGCAGTCACCATAAAGTTCCTCAAGCCGTTACGATCTGCGGTCAAAATCATACAAAAGACCGGGAGCTGGATAAAACCGCGCTTGAACAAACCATGCTGGAGATCGTAAATGCTTCATAGGCGCATATATCAATTTTTTATCATCTATGTTTCCGGCCTGGTGCTGTTACTGATAATTAAATACAGTTTGAATCTTTCGGATTACGTCATCCCCAGCCCCGGTGAAATTTGGCAAACCGCCCGACAATTCTTACCGGTTTATTTTACGGCCGTGATTAATACCCTTTCGGTTGCAATCCTCGGTCATATTCTGTCGATCTGCCTGGCAACCTCGGTCGCGGTAATCGGTCGCTTGACGATCTGGGTGGGGTCTTTTATTCGGGTGGCGGCCTATAATATTCAGGCCTATCCCATCGTAGCAGTGGCACCGATTATCTTTATTTTGCTGGGCGACGGCTTGTCTACCCGGTTGTTGATTGCCGCCATGATCTGCTACTTTCCCTTACTGCTTTCATTTATCGGCATATTTTCCGAGCCTATTTCTGAAATCGAGCATTTTTTCGATTCCACCCGGCGAATGACATGGTGGCTGCAGATCAAAATTCGTGCATTTGAAAACATCAACAAATTGATCACGGTCATCGTTGGCAGTGCAACCCTGGCGATGGTGGGCACGATCGTGGCAGAATTTATTGCCGCCGATGCTGGCATCGGTTACAGCATTCGTATCGCCCTGTTTCAAAGTGATCTGGCAAAGATTCTGGTGGCGCTTTTTCTGATTGGGGTGTGCACCTCATTGTATTTAGTCTTATTGGAATGGATTGGTCATAGGATTCAAAAAAGATGGGAGGTTCCCAAAGGAGGTTAACATGAGACCGCAACAACAACGCATATTAGGGTATATGATGGTCGCCGTCGTCATCAGTGCTTGCATTGGCGGCATGAGTTCAAATTTAAGAGCCCAGGAAAATGAGGAGGTCGCCTACCGGCTGAAATGGCTGTTTAACGTCAGTGTGGTCGGTGACTTGTGGGCGGACGTCAACGGCAATTTTGCCAAAAACGGACTTAAGGTGGCCGTAAAAGCGGGGGGACCGGAACGTGATGCCATCAAAGAGATCGAGCTCGGCCGAGCTCAGTTCGGAGTGGCTTCCGCCGATCAGGTGATTCGAGCGGTATCCAAGGGCGCACCGATTGTGGTGCTGGCCCAGTTGTTTCAGACCAATCCCTTGCACTGGATCTACCGGCCGGATAAAACCCCGTTCAAAGATCCAGCCGATTTCAAGGGCCGGGTAGTGGGTATTACCTTCGGGGGTAACGATGAAGCCATCATGCGGGCGCTGCTGGCGAAACATAATATTGCGGACAGTGAGTTGAATCTTTTCAGTGTGCGCTATGACTACACACCATTTTACCAGGGAAAAGTCGATTTTTGGCCGCTTTATATCAATGCCCAGGCACCGATTATCGGCGCCAAACTGAAAAAAGCCGGCGAAAAGTACAGCTTTGTGGGGCCGGCTGATTTTGGCATCCAATTTGTGGCCAATTCGGTGGTCACCTCGGAAAAGATGTTGGAATCCAGCCCGGATACCGTTAAGCGGTTTGTCGCTGCACTGCTCCAGGGCTGGCGCGAAGCGCTAGATCCGGCCAACAAAGAAAATGCCATCAAGACCGTATTGCAGTTTAACAAAGAGACCCCGGAGGCCATTGTACGCCAACAGCTGCCGGTTACACGCAAACTCATGCTGCCGGAGCCGGATTTCGAATTTGGCAAAATTGATGTGGCGGCCTGGAAACAGACCGAAGAAATCATGCTGATGCAAAAACTGATTGAAGCCCCCGTTCAGATAGAAGACAGATTGAAACCGGTTGCTGAATAGATACAGGCTTTTTCCGAGACTACACTCGGAAAAAGTGGCCGCTGTGGAGCAATTATCAATGACAAAATTGGAACTGCAATTGCCACCCCAGATAAACCGGAAATAACAAATTGCAAGCACCAACTTACAAATAAATCCCAAATCGCAAAAAGCCAAATCTCAAATAAGACCAAAAGCCAATAGTTTGGGATTTTGAATTTCGGTCATTGTAACTTGTTTGTTATTTGTGTTTTGTAATTTGAATATTTTACTAAAACCTTACGTTCCATAGAACAAGTTGTCAAATAGAACCCAATAGGGGTTTAGGAGAGTAACCATGACGGATGCCAAATTTGAAAAGGTGTCACCTAACGACAAACCGCTGTACGGTCCCCGCAAGCTGCTGCTATGCGGATTTTCTCAAAGCGTTCAGCCTAACTTTAATAAGCTACTAGAATTAATTGGTTTATCCGATATACCCAAAGTCTGGGTAACCGAGAACCAGGGCGAGATTCGGGTCGGCGAACTTGTCGAACTTCAGGATAACACAGGATATGGCGTTCCATCGGAGCTGCCGCGAGCCATTATTATGGCCGGAATTACCCAAAATGAGATGCACACGTTGATGAGCGGTTGCCGTAAATCCAAGATGAAACAAACGCTATGGGCCACCCTGACGCCAACCTCGGAAACCTGGACGATAAAAAGCTTGCTAACCGAGCTAGCGGCTGAACACGAGATGATGCAGCAGCGGAAACGTTAGAAACCGATTTTTTTCTCAACCCCCAATAAAACGTCATCCAGCAGGTCGATGATATCGTCAATTTCTTTTTTACGGACAATAAAGGCCGGTCCCAGCATCATCATATCACCGGCCTGCCCTCGCTCACAACCGCCGGAAGTTTCGAGTACCAGACCCTTTTTCTGGGCTTCGTGGTGTAAAAGCACCCAGAACTTGATGGCCGGATCTAGCGGTTCTTTGGTCTCCTTATTTTTAACGAACTCGACTCCCCGCATTAAACCTTCTCCGCGGATATCTCCCACAATCGGATGTGACCGCAATCCTTCCAGCTTTTCTGCCAGATAATCACCCATTTCGGCACAACGCTGCACAAGATTGCTCTCATCAATCAGATCCATCGTTTTATTGGCCACTGCAGCTCCCACCGGATTGCCGGACCAGGTGTGGCCGGCGGCAAATATTCCGGACCCCTTTGCGATCGTATCAACGACCTTAGCGTTCACCGCCGCAGCACCCAATGGGAAATAACCGCCGGCAATTCCTTTCCCTAAGGCAATCACATCCGGCGGGGTTTCGAAGTGTTCATAAGCAAAATATTTACCGGTGCGGCCGAAACCGGTCATCACCTCGTCTAAAATGAGCAACACGCCGAACTTGTTGCAGATTTCACGGATTTTTTTGAAATAATCCCGTCTGGGCGCCGCCGCACACAATGACATCCCTGAAAAGGGTTCGGCAATAAAAGCGGCGACGGTTTCCGGCCCCTGCATCATGATTTCGTTTTCCAGGGCCTGGGCACACTCCAGATCACAATCGGCCGGGGTTTTATTAAACCAGCAGCGGTAGCAGTAGGCCGGAGCAATATGGTAGGTACTCGGGATATAGGGCACATAATTGGCGCGTCGATACGGAAATCCTGACAGCGCCAAAGACCCCATGGTGATACCGTGGTAACTCAACCAGCGAGAAATCACTTTAAACTTTGATGGATTCCCACTATCTATCTGATAAGTGCGGGCTAATTTGATGGCGATCTCGGTGGCCTCTGATCCTCCGGACACCAAGAAAACCCGGTCCATGACACCATCGGTTTTCTCACAGATTCTGGCGCAGCATTCTTCCAATTCCGGCGTCGTAAAATCCATGCGAAATACATAGGAAGCTTTCAAGGTCTGTTCTTTAAGGACATCGGCAATTTCCTCGTTCCCATAACCGAGACTGCAAAGAATCGGTCCACTGCTGGCATCCATATAGCGCTTGCCCGTATTGTCGTATAAATAAATACCCTCACTTTTGACAATCGAAGGATAATCCCGATTGAGATATACACTGATGGAGTGGTTTCTTTTCACTGGCATGGTTGAATTCCTTGAGCATTTTGGATTGATATAGATTAGATTGCAGAGAACTGCTATACGCATAAAATTTTCAGATCATAATGATTTCATTTTAAGCCACTCTTTAAATAGCGGATCAACGACTTCCCAGTGAGCGGTCGTTTCACTTTTTTCAATCAGATCTTCTTTGGTCAACACATTGATGCTTCGTTGTATCCCTCCGGTTGATCTAAGGTTATGTCTGATCATATAGTCTGTGGAGTATAGTTTTTTACAAGGTTCCTTCGCTATCGCGGTCAAAACCGCTATTTGTTTGGCCGTTAGCTGCCGCAAAATCGACTCAAAAAGCGCCTTCTCGCTTTCCATAACCAATTGGTAGGTTTCAGAAATATCATTTTGCATCACTTTTTTTTCAATGAGGTTGAATAGAAAAAAGCAAAATTTTTGCACGTAATACGGGTGTTGCTTTAGCATCTTGCAGATATTTGCTGCAGTTTGCGGTTCAATGCGTTTCCCGGATCCCGTAAACCGTGAAACGATGAAGGAAGATAGATCTTTTAGTGGAAGTGATTTCAGCTCGTAATTAATGGCGCTTTGAAAAAAAGGTCTTTTTCGATTGTTAAACATATCGAGCAAAATTCGTCGCCGGCTGCCGACAAAAACAAATGCGCATTGGATTTTTTGAATATGATGTCTTAACGTTCCTTCTACACCAATTGATTTGTCAACTTCAGTAATCTCCTGAAATTCGTCCAGCACAATATGGACCGGCATGGAAACATCCTCAATGAAATTTTCCAGCGATACCAAGGTATCATCGAGAAGATCAAGCCCACCGGATGTAAACGCGGGTTGAACGGATAAGGAAATTCCGCCATCCGCGCTTGGAGACAAGACGGGTCGATATGATGTTAAAAATCTTATAGATTTCTTAAACAAGCTTTCTTTGTCTTGAGTTATCGAATAAATTGATTTGGTAATTTTTCCCGCAATTTCCTCGATTGAAGAAACGCCGAACAAATCACAATAAGCGGTCAGGGTTCCGTCAGATTTAAGCTTATCCTGGACCCTTTTTATGAGAGATGTTTTACCGAATCGCCGGGGTGAATAAAGAAGGGTATTTGACCTGGCAGCAGCGAAACCAAGCAGATCTGACTGTTCTTTTTCTCGATCGCAGAAAGCGCCCTTCACAGGGATCTCTTTTAGCGTGAAAGGATTTCCAGACATTTTTCTCTCCTTTTTTGCTTTATTAAAGCATCGCTATTAAAGCAAAAAAAATTGCTTGAATCAAGCAAAAAATTTGAGATTTCTACGGGATGAATTTAAAAGATACGGCCTTTTTTCCGGAATATGTATACAGTCGCGGCTAAGAGGAGTGCCGTAATCAATAGGTTCGGCCAGGCATTCAACTCCCACTGCCCTGCCCATATGAGTTTCCATCGATCTGAAAATGGATACAAATAAGAGATCGGCCATTGATAACCATCCGGTCCCCGCGAACCGACTAGATCGCCGAGAAGATGGAGATGGAAAACCACTAAGGCAAGAAATGCCGTCATCCACCGTCGGACGCCAAAAAGGACGGCCGTCACCGTGATCAGTAAGCCGAATGCTAAGTTGTGGCACCAGACATGGTGATATTTGCTGTACCAGAGAAGTGGTGATGTTGTATGCTCCGTTAGTATTTCAGCGACAATACCCAGTCCGTCGATATCCGGCGCGACGCCTGCCAGGGTGACCACCACCCGGTCCCGGGTAGTGAGATCCGCCGTATTGGCAACGACCCAGCCTGTCAATAAATGGCTTATTGGATTCATTGCAAAATCAGCACTTCGGGGCGTAAATTTTTTGAAATAATGTCTCCAGCAAGCGTGCGATCGTCAAAATTAACCCGAAAACCTGCTTTCCGGAAATTTCGTTCATACGTCATTTTTGAATAAAGCCACAGGTAATATCGTCAAAGGCGGAACAAGCCGGGGAACCTACCGTTTCAAGGGTTCGTAGGCGTTTCTTGTTAAAATTAAATCATCTCTCATTAAAATATGCAACTTTCAATATTTCTGACAGGATCAACGGGATATAGCGATACCAAAAAACAAATATACTGTTAATCCTGTCTAAATGAAGGAAGTTTACACGGGCGGGGACCGCTGGTCAAAACTTAGCAGGTCTGATCGAAAAAGAAACCTGACGACATGGTAAGAAGTTATAACGCCTTTATAGCGTCATTCCGGCGAAGCTTGTGCCGGACTCGATCCGGTAGCCGGAATCCAGTATCGTCAGCAAATTCTGGATGCCGGATCCGGGACCGGCATGACAAATTAAGGAATTCTTTCTATTTTATTTTTTTAAGCGCAAAGCGAAGCCTCCGGCTCGTAGGGATTGTAGCGCTTACGCCTCGGAGAGCGACATCCACAATTCGTCAATCGACAATCGTCATTCGTCATTCCAGTTTCATAGGAACGCCGCCTGTGAAGGCTTCTTGGATAAAATAAGGTTCTAGGCATCGAGTTTAATCTCGGAACTCCCTATCACTCCTGACTATAAAATCCTTTTGCGAACGATCTCCTGCTGTCTTCAAAATGAGGGCTTGTTGACAATTGGAAGCAGGGAACTTAGTTTAACCGCATTACAAACCTATATTTCAGATTGACAATTTAAAATGGAGATTATAAATGGCTTTTGAAACCCGAGAAAAGGTATTAGAAAAAATACTTGAAGATAAAAAACCAAATTGCCCCCACTGCGGCCATGAAATGAACTTGTGGGAAGTTCCGCCTTTCAACGTCGGCGACGGTCTCGGCTGGGGTGTTCCTTTTTTATATTTATGTTTTAATGATAAATGTTCCCTATACAGCCAGGGGTGGGATCATATCGAGGAAAATTACGCCCATAAAGCATCCTATCGTTGCATGAACTATCCAGGTACCCAGCAATTCGAAATTATGCCGGTATACAGTGACATGGGCGGCAAGGCTCAAATCATCGATGAACAGGCCCTTGCTGAAAAGGAAATTCTGAAAGAAGCCACCAAAAAAGGCTTCAGCGTTTTAGCCGATTGTTATGTAGCCAAAGACGGCCCAGCGATCCTGCATATACTGACGGATTCCACCGAACCGGCCCGGGTCAGGCTAAAAGCCGCCGAAATGATCGGCGACATTGGTGAGTTAGAGGCCATTGAACCCATCGTTCATCTCAAATTTGGCAATGAGATCTTACAGAAGGCGGTCGATGAAGCCATAAAAAAAATCCATAAAAGATTCTTTACCCGTGAATGCCCATTCTGCGCTGAAATTATCAAGGAACGCGCCAAGGTATGTAAGCACTGTGGCCAGGAAGTCGCGGGCGTTTAACGACAATTACCTCTCTCCTTTGCAAGAGCGTTTTATTTGAAAGCTTAAGGGAGATCGGTCATGCACAATCAACCGGAATTCGATAAAATTTACCAAGAATATCAGCCGAGAATTCGCCCCTACCTGTCCCGAATTCTCGGAGGTCAGGCGGCTGAGGATATAGCCCAGGATGTCTTCGCCAAGGTCAGCCGCAGACTGGACAGCTTTAAAGGAAAATCATCGTTTTCCACCTGGATACATCGTATTAACACCAACACGGCTTTAGACAAATTGCGGTCGTCCTCTTTTAATCGCTCATCCGAATACACCCCACTGGAAGACAATGCCACAACAGAGGATCGGAGTGCCTGGACCGGGCAGGCTGAACCCACTGTCGGCCAGGAGCTCATACGCAAGGAATTGGGTGACTGCATGAGGGAATTTGTTGACAGGCTGCCGCCCGACTATAGAACCGTTCTGATTCTCAGCGAACTTGAGGGATTTAAAAATCGGGAGATCGCCGATATCCTGGAAATCTTCCTTGAAAACGTAAAAATAAGGCTTCACCGCGCAAGGGCCCGTCTGAAAAATGAATTGGATGTCGGCTGTAGTTTTTACCACAGTGAACAGGGCAACCTTGCGTGCGACCGAAAGTCTGTTGGT
>JASFFJ010000002.1:0-39636 GCA_050124355.1 Desulfobacterales bacterium
TCATATCCAAGAGCAACACAGCCTGGTCTATCGCAGGCGAAGATTATGACAAGCGCATCACCGTATACAAATTTCCGAACGGACGCCGTTACACCGGTGATCAAATCTCAGAAAAAATAGGTTGGAACAGAATACCGGCAAATACCATCGTATTGCTGAATCAGGAAACGGCAATTGAGGTGAATAAAGATAAAGGACCCATAAAAATCATTCCGGTTGGCCGCTCAGCATGGTCCCTGGCCGGCAAAGCCTATAACCGCAAAACGACGATCTATTTTTTGCCTTCGGGCAGGATAAAATATGGTTCAACGATATCCAACTGGGCTGATCTTCCTGTTAGAACAAAAATCATCATTGGTTATCGCGGACCGTTTAAGATCAAAAAAGACCGGAGTGCCTATCATATCGCCGGCGTGAAGTTCAGGGACCGTAAAACAATTTACTACCTGCCAACCCAAAAATTGCTAGCCGGCAACAATATCAAGAATTTCAACAAACTGCCACGCGGCACCTTGATATTTCTTCCGATATCTTAACCTGGTTTCTGCTGATAGCAGGATTTACATAATAATTGAAGGTTGTCTAAGGTATTATTTCCCCCTTCGGAGGTGGGTACGATGTAATCATACTGAAGATTTTCTCGACTACCGCAAGCAGCGCATTGTCCTTTATTTCTAATCCAGACCTTACGCCTGACCACCGGCGTGATAAACCCCGGATGGGACGCGTCCTGGAAGTCGGTCGGGTCTTGCTGATCTAATTCAGCCTGGAGGTCAGCATGATCCGTCAATTCTTTCTCTAACGCTTGAACCTCCGACAACTCAGCATATTCTTCTTTCGGCTCGGACTTTTCAGATATTCCTGTATCTGGTTGGGATGTTTGAGGTATTTTCTCGTTGCGTTTTTTTTCATGCAAACGGGTCCATACTCTATAAAAATAGGCCAAGAAAATGACGGCCACAATGGGAAATCCAATTTTTATATATTTTAAATATGGGTTTTCCGTTTTCCTTATTAAGTCTTTTGAGCTGGATTCTTTCTGTGGCGCCTCAACAATTTCTTTCGGCTGTTTTATTTCAGGCTCGTTTTCTGTCTCCAATTGTTTGGCCCGCTTTGCGACCAGCATTTTCAGAGCCGTCATACTCTCGCAATCGATTAACGTTTTGACTTCCTTTGATGCTTGAGAATCTACGGTCATCCAACTTTCATGGATCCAACAATTACGATCATCCCTGGTGGTCACCAGAAACCATTTGTCTGTTCTACAAATTGCGGTAAATTCAGCGCCCTGCTTGGCCTCACCAACAAGTATACCCTTCAAGTCCGGCTCAGAGAAAAGCTTAACGTCTTGTGAGACGGTGACTTTCGGTTTTCCCTCGATGACTTGCGGCTTCTTTTTGTCGTCTGCCGTAAGTTCCTTCGCACGAAGTACCGACTTCCGATAGGCTTCATCAAGCTGTGACTTCAGATTTGCATCGATTTTACCTGTGACCGGCACCCCGATATCCAATTGAAACGCTCGAATGGCGCTGGTTGTCTGTTTGCCTAATATTCCATCTATCGGTCCGGGGTTAAACTTCAATAATGACAGAAGGGTCTGAATCTGATTGACTTCCTTGGATACATTTGTCTTTGATGATACGGCTTGCCCATCACTTTTACTGTTACGGGTGCTTTTAGTATTAATAACCCGATCTTTATTTTCAGCATAGGAAAACAGACAAAGTATCAGAATACAAAAAGTAATGATTCCAAATTTCAAACTATTTTTTTTAGGTGTTGGTTTGGGAGACAAACTGAAAGTTCTCCTATAAATGGTTAAATATTGATCGGCAATCTTTAATTTCGGCTTTTCCGGGTTAAGGCGTAATTTCCAGGATAATATCTTCAATGATTGCCTCCGGTCGTAAATCATCCGGTTGGGCGGCATATCGGGAGATATGATCTCTAAAAAGTTCTAATCGGCTATTTAAACTTGATCGCAAACTTTCCTCAAGTATCTGGTGCTGAAACAGGGCCTCCAATTGGCGGTCAACAGCATCTTGTGAAAATTTTTGACTTTCGCGAATATCTTCAAGGTAGGATTGCGTCAGATAATCAATTGCCGCATCACGGTGGTTTATCTGCGCCTCTAACTCGGAAATATTTTTGGTTAACGATTCGATTTCCGACTCCGGCAGGGGTTCTGATTTCATCTTCTTAAGCCTTTCCAGCTCATCTTTCATTTGGCTACGCTGCACCGTATACTTGTGTAAGGATTCTACAGAGAAAAGCGTTTTCCAGATGAGCGCTTCAAGTGAAAGGTTTTGTCGACCTTTGAACACGCCGGTAAGTCTCTTGATATAATCGGCTTCCGATAACAGTGTTTCTCTTTCGGCATCGCTGGTGGCAGCAGCGGCCCGGCGTTCAATTTCCGCAATCAAGATTTTACCGCGAACCTCATCAATCGCCGCCGCTACCGGCCCGGCACCGAGTTTAGTCAACCGGTGACGTTCGGCAATCTTGGTCCATTGCTGCCGAAGGGCGCTGGTCCGGTTTTGAGGGGTAACAATTCCCGACAGAACCACCCGCAAGCCCAGATCGCTGCTTCGAAACGCGTCTTCTTCAAGAAAATAAGGCATCTCTTCACGCCGGCCCGGCATGATCTCGGCCCTGCTTTTATTGAAACTTCCGCCTTTAATGACAAATCCGCCGGTAGCACCGTGCAGCCGTGACCCCTTGAGATATCGAAAAGGATCCAACATGATCTCTGCCGCGTTTCCGGCGGTGTCAAAAAGCTCCAGAGGGTTGGGACACTTGGTACCGATCCAGGACAGCTTCTCCGGCGGCTTGGCCCCCCCCGCTCGGGTATACACGGCAAAATCGGATAAACGGTTATTATTGAGAGGAAAAAATTCTTCCTGGTTCATTTCAGAGGCACTTAACATATGCCCCCCCCGGGCGGCGTATTCCCATTCGACTTCCGTCGGCAAACGAACAAACGCATGCCGGTCGGCCGGAAAAGAAGGCAGCATATCTTTTCTGTTCTTCAGCAACCATTCCGTATAACGTCTGGTAAACTCCACCGCCTCAAACCATGAAATGTTCGTCTTCGGGCGTGGATCTTCAGTGGTAAAGGCCTTGTCCCAGCCAGGGCAATCGTCCGCCATGACGGTCTGCCATTGCCAATTTGAAATCTCATATTTCCCAATAAAATAGTATAAGGCCTTGGGATTTTGGCCTTCGGGCGCGGGGCACAGCCCATCTCCCCTGCGTGCAAGTTCTATTAGCTTGGCACGCCAGGCTGCTGGCAACTCTGACAGTGTGAAGGCACCGGCCACTGCCGCGCTGTGCGTGGTCTCCATAAAGCCCTCATCCTTACGGCGGCATTCCTCACATCCCATATTGAACTGAAAATCATCTAAAAAAGACCTCGCCGGAATACAGACATGACGTAAAAATAGTTTCCCGCCGCAAGGCATGGGCAGTTCGAAATCATCCTCGGAAGGATGAGGATTGACCATATCCTTTACAATGGGGGTTTGGGAGGTTCGCTTATATTTTTGGGATGGACAATCTTGGGCCACGGCAGCCCCACCTGCAAAATTCGGAACCATTCCGATTACCGCCATCATCATATACACTGAGAGATAGTTAAGTAAAAAGGGCTTGGTCATATTTGCTTTTCGCTCTGGTAAAAGGCCCTAAGGCATCATACTCAAGGGTACGCGATAGATCATGTCCCCGGGGTCGCTGGCCCCAAAACTAATCCAATTATCGACGTCATCGTGATATTGCCGATAGCGCTTTATTCTTGACTTCAGGTTATCTACCAACGCTTGCTGCTGCCCGACACTCATTCTGTACCAGTCTTCTTCTGTCAATCTCATAATGTTACTGCGGTAAGGCAGATCATCGAGGAATTCACCCAGCAGACCCAGTTCTCCGAGATTTTGCTGCGGTTTTTGGCTAAATTGAGAGGGGTCCCGTGATATCTGGGCGGCCGCCGATAAAATGCCCTGAAAAAAATCTTTGGCTCCGGTCCGTTTGGTTCGCTGGGCCTGATTCAGGATAATTTTCAGACGCTGGTACAAATCACTGAGTTGATTTTTTGTCAATAGAACGGTCACCGTAAAGGAAGGTATATCCGGCTGCGCCAGATCCATATCAGAGACCCAGGAGGTAACCAGTTGCGGTGCCTGGACTTTCCCCCGGCGGCCTAAATACTCGAGCTGCATGGAATAGCCCAAAATAGCCGCCTTACGCTTTGCTTCGCTCACAACATCATCGGATACTGAAGACGACTGACCCGGCAATTGCAGGCGCTGACCGGCGCTGGTCGCCCGGACAAGTTCCACCATTTGGACAGCGACACCTTCCACCAGCCGCCCGAAGGTTTGCACGCCCACTGTTGATTTGGTCGCATCGACCGGCACGTATAAATCCCCAATGGAGGGGTCTGATTGTCCCGTCAGGGCCTTGTACTGGGCTTCCGCATAAGAGTGATTATTGATTTTTTTTCCGAGAGGGGTCTTGATATGCAGCACGAAGATCTTAACGCCTTTGGCTGCGGCGAGGTCGGCAATCTCGGGTTCGTTCATACCGGTCCAGGAATATGGATCGTCGTTACGGATTGCGCCGGCATCGGTAATAAGAAAAATGAGTCGTGACTGGTAAGGTTTCCAGTTCAGGGATTCCAAAGCCGTTTTGAGACCGGCCAATGCATCCTCGTTAAATGAATGGGTCGACACCTCAGCTTCCCGGGTATCGGCCAGAGCCGCTTCAAAGGCACCCCGTTCTCGTCCGTCTTTGAGATCCGAGACAACTTTGCTGACATATTCGAGACCCGGCGTTTTTTCAACGCTGCTTCGAAAGGCCACCAAACCAAAGGCGACCTTATCCGAGAGGCCGGAGGTTTCGATGGCATCATAAATTCTGCGAACGGCCTCCCGGGTGCGTTCAATATAAGGTTTCATGGAAATCGTCGTATCGATGACAAAAACAACGCCAGTTCGCAATTCCGAATTTCCCGTCAGTTCCCAGGATCCCGGATCAATGGAGGCTGCCTCAAGAAACTTGACACCCTCAAAAAGCTCTACGGTTTGAAATATCGGCATGAGATAAAACCGCTGTCTCGAAACAGCCTCCTGCTGAGGCTCCATTGCAATAATCGGAAATCCCTCGGGTGGATCCATCTGGCCCTCGCTAATTTCTGTAAATTGGGTGGCCAGTTTGGCAGCTTCATCGGCTGGAGATGGGGAACCGGCAACCTTTTCGAGGGAATCAAGATCCTTAAAAAACAACACCGGTTTGCGGCCGACCCTTTCGGTGAATACCAAGGATAAGGATTGCCGCCACTCGGATACCAGGCTGGCTTCCACCCAACCACTGATCTCGCAGCTGGCGGACGGCCCCACTTTGATCCACTCGACACCTTCCACTTGGCGTCGCTCATAAACGTAATAAATGGTAAACGGCTTGACGCTGGCATGCACGATGGCAGCCTTTTTGCCGGCAGACACATAAACATTGGCGCCGGGGTTGGTTATCACCCGTTGAAACAACGTTTTTTTGCCAGGCAACAGGAGCGGTTTACAATTTTGGGATGCCGCAGTATCAACCCAGAATATAGCCAGCAGGTATGCCGTAAAGACAATGGTTAAAAAAAAGAGTTTCCGTCGATTGAGGCGTCGAATCATTATAGACTATCCTTTAACTCGCGTTGTTAATTCTCTGTTACTCGGCTTTTAATTCCAATCGAGTAAATTAATTTTTAGCATAACATACTATAAGGTATAGGAAAAGTTTAGAATTAAAGAAATCAGCGGATTTCTGAGCGCAACTCTGATTGGGTTGTTTATTATTATAAACCCGTCTCAATTCATAAGCCGCCGGCATCGATCAGGTTAGCACTATCAAGCATGCCCTCGCGGTAACGGTAAAACCCTTTAAATTCTCAGCGGCATAGCTGGGGCTTATGAATTGAGCTATGGACCTTTTCTTCCACAGCGGCAAGCACCTGACGTGCCTCATCCAGTGAAACAGCCGAAAACCTCACGGTATCTCCTGGTTTAATTTGACCCAACAATGGAAGATCAGCCGAAATTACAGTGGCTATTTTACGGTAGCCGCCGGTCACGGTTTCCCCTAAAATTATAATCGGCTTACCATCTCCCGGAATTTGAATGGAACCTGCAATCACACCTTCGGATATGATAGATGCTGGTATATCGGGCTTTTTCCGAATGATCGTTCCGTCGAGACGGATACCTGTTCGGTCGGAATTGGAAGACATTTTATAGGCGGCACTTAAAAAAGACGCCCGGCTTTCATCAGGAAAATGGTCATCCTGGGGCCCCCAGATAATGCGCAACAACCAGCTGTTCGTGTAATGCGGAATCCAAGCCTTATTGAAAATACGGGTCTGCCTTTGTCGTTTTCGGCTGGGATTCGCGCAAGTCAGGATATCGTTTTTTGCAAGGGCACGCCCCTGAAACCCTCCAAAGCCGGAGGGCAGGTTGGTTGATCGGCTTCCCATCACCGGGGTGATATGGATGCCGCCGGCCACCGCGACATAAGCCCGCAATCCGCCGGCCATTGGGCCAAACGATAGAATGTCATCTTTCTTTAAATGATGTGACCGCCACATCTCGATGGGCTGTTTATTTACCATAGGCTGAAGATTGCCACCGGTAACGGCCACATCAATATCTGCCAACATTCTGATGGCAGGTCCCAACAACATGGTCTCCAGAGCGGCCCGATCAGGTCGGTTTCCAACCAAAAGATTGGCAATGCGTAGCGAGAAAGGATCCAATGCACCGCTGGGTGCGACACCATAGCGGCCGTAGCCATATCTGCCGAGATCCTGAATAGACGTCAGAATGCCCGGAGACAGAATCTCCATTATCGTTAGGTCAGCCATTGGGCGGCTTCCTGTTCTGTAATGGCAAAAAATTTCACCCGATCCCCCATCACCAAATGACTCGGCGGTTGCCCATCGGGATCGAAGAGCTTCACGGGGGTCCATCCGATAATCTGCCATCCGCCGGGACTGTCGACCGAGTAAATGCCGGTTTGCTTCTGGGCAATTCCAACCGATCCTTTGGGAACTATCGTCCGAGGGGTTTCACGACGAGGGGTGGCAATGGCGTCCAAGACTTCACCAAGATAAGGGTACCCCGGTGTAAACCCTATCATGTAGACACGATAGGTCGGTCCGGTATGAAAGTCGATGACCTCCTGGGGCGTAAGATCATGATACAAGGCCACCTGTTGCAAATCGGGCCCACGCTCACCACCATAGACCACCGGTATTTTAACGGTTTGCGGCGGTGGCATTCGGCATTGAGCCGAATTTTTCCAAATATCTATTATTTCGCCTTTGATTTCATCGAGAGAAATGCGCAGTGGATCATAAACTACCAGCAGGGATCGATAACTCGGAATCAAATCAAGAATTCCCTTGGCGGGATTCGAGTCAATTTTGGCGAACAGCTCCTGCACGCTCTGGTTGATGGCTGGACTTATTTCGTCGCCCAGCTCAACGAGAACAGACCGGTCTCCCATTATTCTAAATTTTGGAGCGTCGTAAAATGGCACTTTCCTATCCAGGTTGAGGAGTTCAGGGTTCAACGTTCCGGGTTGAAAAAACCAAACCGTATCAAGGGGATGTAACATCATCTGGTTACAATTCTATATAACTCAATGGCGTTTGACGGGTATGCCAAATTTCAATTAAGATTATGAGCATTATCAATTAGTTGTAACCTTTGAACCTTGAACTCAGAACCCAGAACAATCAGTTATAAAAACGTTTGCGGTGCTGCGATGTCAATCCCCGATGCCTGCAGTGTTGTCCTGATCTTTTGCACCAGCGACAGGGCGGCTGGATTGTCACCGTGCACACAGATGGTATCTGCGGTCATATCAATTTCGGTGCCGTCTATGCACACCACCCTGCCCTCTTTGATCATTTTCACAATTTTTTCAGCGACGATGTCACCATCGTGAATCACCGCACCAGGCTCCTTTCGGGAAACCAATGATCCATCGGGGTTGTAGGCTCGGTCGCCAAAAAATTCAAAAGCAATACGCAGGCCGTGTTTGGCACCGATGGCGTTCAGGTTTTCGCGGTCCGTTCCGGCGAGTACATATAAGATAAGACGGTCATTAACGGCAGCAATGGCTTCGGCGACGGCATCCCAAATAGCTGGATCCTCTACGGCCATGTTATAGAGAGCGCCATGGGGTTTGACATGTTGCACGGTCATCCCCGCTGCGGCGGCAAATGCCTGAAGGGCGCCGATCTGGTAAGTCACATAGTCCCTGATTTCTGACAAAGACGCATCCAGATTACGTCGGCCAAAACCGATCAGATCCGGAAATCCCGGATGGGCACCGATGGCGACGCCGTTTTTTTTTGCAATGGTAATGGTATGTCGCATCACGGTAGGATCACCGGCATGAAATCCACAGGCAATGTTGGCTGAACTTATCAGTGGTATGACCGCTTCATCCAGTCCAAGTGTATAGTTTCCGAAACTTTCCCCCACATCGGAATTCAAATCAATTTTATTTAGCGGCATCTGTTACCTCCGGCACAAGGAACAAAAAAGTTGCATCGTTATCCTATATATAGACATACGCTTGTTCTACTAACACAATATATGGTAGCAGTAAAGCATATTTTAGAGGTTGTTGGACAAGCGCCAATACAAAATTAAAAAGGGAACAGACGGCAGCCTGTTCCCTCAATAGCTCGCAGCAAAGCGGTGACTTATCGTTTCGAAAACTGAAATCGAGCCCGGGCACCTTTTTGGCCATACTTTTTCCTCTCCTTGACCCTGGGATCACGCTTGATAAATCCGGCTCTTTTGAGTGTGATTCTAAAATCCGGATTGACGGCGACAAGCGCCCGGGTAATACCGTGCCGAACAGCGTCGGCCTGGCCGGCGATACCGCCGCCGACAACCGTGGCTTTTACGTCGTAGGAACCAAGTGTATTGGTTATCTTAAAGGGCTGAATCATGTCTGCTCGTATGATTTCAATTGGAAAATAATCTTCCACTGAACGATTGTTAATGACAATCTCACCACTGCCTGGCTTGATCCACGTCCTGGCAATTGCAGTTTTGCGCCTGCCGGTCGCATAATACGTGTTTTCTTGCTCCATTTAATTCCTCGATATTCTGATATTTACGGTGATAGTTCGATAACCTCCGGGTTTTGAGCTTGGTGGGGATGCTTGTCCCCGGCATATACCTTTAGTTTATTGAACAGCTTTCTCCCCAACTTGTTTTTTGGCAGCATGCCCTTCACAGCCAAACGGATCAAATCTTCACAACGCTTTTCTTTGAGATCTTTGGCCGTCGTCTCTGAAAGACCACCAATATATCCACTATGACGGTAGTACCGTTTTTGATCTAATTTGTTCCCGGTCAACTGAATCTTATCTGCATTAATCACAACGATCCAGTCGCCCATATCGACATGCGGTGTATACAGAGGATTGTGTTTACCTTGGAGCCGGGAGGCAATAACGGTGGCCGCCCGGCCGAGAATGGCGCCGTCGACATCGATGAGTCCCCACTTACCTTCGTTGTCCGATTTTTTAGCACTATAGGTATATTTTTTCACGTCTTTCGCACTCCTAAAATTTGATCAATCCGGCATTTCTAAACAATTCTTGAAAGCCTGTCAAGGGAAAAAATAAATATCAGCGACCACCAATGGAGTTAATCCGGGGCGATGAGGACAGCCATTGGATAAAGCCCGGATCTGCCCTGCTGTCGGCCGCTGACTTTTTAAAGCTTTGCCAGAAAAGTCACTAGTAGATACGATGTCTCAAATGAATATATGAATTCCGACATGTTTGATCCGCTAATATAAGCAGAATCGCTCGGGTTTCAAGAAGAATTTTCTAAAACGTGGGTCAAGCTTAAAGGTTCAGGCCTGGGATGGTGAAAATCATGCGTTCTATCGCTATGTTTCTTTTGACAATCGATCCCACTTTTATTCCTCATAGATTGGGGATTTGGGATTTTAGATTTTGCTTTCCATCACCACATCTTGGCATGTTCGGTCTGGGCAGGGGTTCAAAGCTTACAGCTGATGAATACAGCGCTCTATCAGAGTCGAAATCTAGCATACCCGTCGTACCCCATTGATTGCGTCTGTCTTCCCTCATCCGTCTTTTGTCAACTGTCTTCTGCCCTCCGTCATCTGTCATCTGTACTCTGTCATCTGTCTTCCGGTATCACTGTGAAAGTGTAACCGGAAAATCCTGTTCGAGCAGTAATTCTCCGGTTTTTGCAAATACATATACGGATGCGGTTTGAAATAATTCAGCAGAACGCGACTTACTTGCCGTAAATTGCATAATTTTAAAATTTTTAATGCCGAATGCATTACCTTGCTGTTTGCCGGTCGGTCTGCCGCCGCTTAGAGAGATCCCGGGTAGAGATACCCACTGATTTTCTTGAATTTTTTCCCCTTTTAACACCACAATCGCATGACCGGAGACATGCTGGGAATCCGGGCTGGTATTTTTAAGTTTGAAACGGACCCTTAACGAATTGTTGCTGGACTTCATCGACAACTTAAAATCTTCGATGGCCACACTCAAACCAGCCGCTGTTGATTCGCTGTCCGGTTGCGCCTTGACTTTGATTTGATCCCCGTTGTTCGTCGTTGTCAAGGCAGGCGGGAGGGAAGACACTGCATCGTTTGTTACCTGCCCTGCTTGTCCCGGAATTTCTTGTTCTTCATCAGATTGTCTTGCCGACGCGCTGTCCTGTTTTTCAAGTTTACGGGATTCCGCTATCACCAGCCTGGTGAGGAGGATGTCCCTCTCATGCCGCAATTCCTGGTTTTGTTCGGTTAATTCCTGCAATTTCGAATCAAGCAGATTCTTCTCTTGCAGAATGCTGCGGTTCCACCAATAGAGACCGACGGCAAGGGCAATGACAAGACCCAAGCCGAAAAGAGAGATTAAAACCATCCCCTTAAAACGCTTAAGTGTTATTGGTTTGCCACGATTTCCGATGAACAAAAGCGTCCAGCGCGCACCCGGGTTTAGCCATTCGGCTGTTGTCGAAGGTCGGTCTGCCTGATTAGAATTTTTATCTGAGTTTTCCATATTGAATTGTAATGCCTAAGTTGACAGAATACCTTAAATCCAAAATCTAAAATCCCAAATATAGGCGGAATAAAAGTGGGATCATTTGTCAAAAGAAACATTGCCATTGAGCGCATGATTTTCATCATCCCAGCCCAGAGTTAGACCATCACCCGCACCTCAGTTCCTTTATCGACATTTAAAACCCGAGCGGCATTGCCCTTATTGACAGCAATCTCAAGATACCCACGACTGCCGATAAGGGCTAACGAGAAGTTTGATTGAACACTATGGTAGGTCTCGGATAACCCCCTGATGACGTGGGAGCCAATTTTTATCTTTATTAGCTCTTGACCGGCTTGATGCATTTTTTCTAGTTTGTTGAAATCAATATTGGTAATCAGATTCCCGAAATCATCAACGGTGATAATTTTGCCAACAAGCTCACCGTCTTCTGCAAAATGTGCACACAGATTGTCAAGGTGAACCGCATCCTTTAGGCATATTTTATCACCCAGCTTTCTGACATCGAGACCGACGGAAAGATGAGCACCCACCGGAGCAATAATATCTCTGCCGTGAAAAGTTTGGCTGACAGAAGCCAAGAAATATTTGGCGTTCGTTATGCGGATAAGGGCAGCGGGCTTTCGTTTGTTGAATAATAGGGTGAGCACCCCGTTATCGGGAGCGATGAAAAATTGCTTCTTCATTTCAAGGGCCAATAAAGATCGTTCACTGCCGACACCGGGATCTACAACAATCAAATGCACGGTACCGTCTGGGAAATAGCCATAAGACGAGCAAATCGTAAACGCGGCCTGCTCGATGTCTTGGCTGTCGATCTGGTGGGTGATATCCACGATTGCCGCTGAGGGATTGATGGAGAGGATGACCCCTTTCATCAGACCCGCATACTCGGCGCCCATACCGAAATCCGTCAGCAGTGTGATAATGGACATGATTTTTCGTGACCGTTTTTAGATTCCAGGTTCACCGTTGAAAGAATATGTCAGGGCACTCGCTTCGCTCGCACCCTAACCTACACAATGATGAGATTGTCGGAGACTATCCGTGACCAACATCCGGCGTTGTGAAACAACCGGGCGACCGGTGTTCATCATCACCGTGCACCATCTTTGGATACCAAAGCCCAAAAACCTCGTAGGTCAGGTTGCGCCGCAGGCGTTACTTGACTTGAGAAAGTTTCTTTTTCAATCAGACCGGCCGGTTTTTTTTGGGGGGGGCTGGCTGCTGGGCTGAACTTCTGAACCCCGAACCTCTGAACCCATACTCACGAAAACATCTTCGCCTGAACCTTAAAACCCAGGTGTCTGAAAGCAGACTCGGCGGCTTTACGGCCGGATGAAGTTCTGGTGATGAAGCCGAGTTTCAAAAGGTATGGTTCGACAATATCCACCAGCGTGTCGGATTCTTCTTGAAGCGTTGCCGCAATAGCCTCGATCCCGACAGGACCGCCATGGTAAAACTTAATAATTGTATTTAAGTATCGCCGGTCCAGATCAGTCAATCCCTTCTCATCAACGCCTTCGAGCTTCAAAGCGGCGGAAACCGTGCCCGTCGTGATGGTGCCGTCTGCTCTAACCTGGGTGTAGTCTCGCACGCGTTTAAGGAGCCGGTTAACAATTCTGGGCGTACCCCGGGACCGCTGGGCAAGTGCTACCGCGCCTGCATCGTCAATGGCGACACCGAGCAGTGCGGCCGAACGTCGCGTGATTTTCACCAGATCGGCCTCGGCATAAAAATCCAGATTTCTGAAAATACCAAAGCGGTCTCGCAGCGGAGCGGACAGCAGGCCGACTCGCGTCGTGGCGCCTACCAGCGCAAAACGTTTCAATTGAAAACGATGGCTGCGGGCATGCACGCCTTTATCGAAGACGAAATCAATGGCAAAATCTTCCATGGCCGGATAGAGCAATTCCTCAACAGATTTAGGCGTTCGATGAATCTCATCGATAAACAAAATGTCGTTACTCCCTAAATGGGTGAGCAGTCCGATCAGATCGCCGCCTTTCTCCAGCGCCGGACCGGACGTAATGGTAAGCTTCCCTCCCATCTCGTTGGCAATGATGTGGGCCAGGGTCGTTTTCCCCAGACCCGGTGGGCCGTGCAAAAGCACATGATCGATGGGTTCGCCCCGCTGCATCGCCGCTTCAATGGCAATTTTCAGCGTTTCCACCACTTCGGTCTGTCCGACATAGTCGGCCAGTTTTTCCGGTCTTAGAGATAATATTTCGGCATCCTTATCTTCAGGTAAGGGTGCGCCGGCTAACAGCCCCTGGTGGTCGGACGAATATGAAATTATGTCATCGGACATGGTTTATGATTCACTTATATTCAAAAGGTAATCTTCGCGTAGTTACTCACTCAACGCTCAGTTGGAAGTTGACAATTGATTGAATATCGAAGCTTTCGTAAAAAGTCCTCGAATCGTCATGCCGGTCCCGGATCAAGTCCAGGATGACGGATCCGGCATCCAGAAGCCATTGAATTTACTGGATTCCGGCTCTCCGCTACGCTGCGGCCGGAATGACAAGTTTAGTTGCCAAGTTAAAGAAATTAAACGAACAGAGCGCAGCGACTACCGTAAATCTTCAATATTCAATCTTCATTCTTCAATTTCCATCCAGCCTTGCGCTGCGGTAGACTTCATCAAAAAGCGCTTCGGCTGTGGTTATGGAGGGGTTGCCTTTTAATGCGCTGTCAATCATTCGTCTGGCATCAGCAGCCCGGTGGCCGAGTTGTTTAATCATAACATCCAGTACCTGTTTTGAAAAGTCTTCGGCAGGAGGTGCCTCCCCATATTCATCCGAGCGGATCAAAGCGAATTTTCCCATTTTGCCTTCTAAAGTGGCGACTATTTTTTGCGCGGTCCTCCGGCCGATGCCTTTTAACTGAGCAAGCTTGTTGATATCTCCGGATTCTATGGCAGTGGCGATTTCACGTACGGGAATGCTTAATGCTCGCACGGCTTTCAGTGGTCCGATAGCTTCCACTGAAATAAAATGTTGGAAAAATTCCTTTTCAACTTCAAGGTTAAAACCGATCAAGACCGGTTTGGGCTGCCGTTCGGTTTGTTGAAAAAAAATATAAAGCGAAATTTCGGCGCCGATATTTTTAGTTTGCAAAGACTTCATTACAATAGCCGGGAGCAGCACCTCGTATCCTATCTGGTTGGCAAGGATCAATACGCGGTCTTCTTCCTTTTTTAAAATTTTACCTTCGAGATAACCTATCATAATTCTTTTTTATCTCAATTCATAAACCACCGGCATCGATCAGTATTGCACCATAAAGCATGCTCCTCCCGGCAACGGTTGAACCTTTTAAATTCTCAACGGCAAGCCGGTGGCTTATGAATTGAGTCATAGTATCGATAAAAACCGATCAGTGCCAATCCGACTGCATCGGAGGCATGATTGGGTTTAATGGGTCTGTTGTGGTCTAATCGACGGCGAACGGCTTCCTCCAGTTGCTTTTTACTGGCATTTCCATTGCCGGTTAACACCTGTTTTGCTTCACGCACGGGAATTTCAATCGATGACACACCTGCACGGCTTCCGGCAAGCATGACGACACCTGCCACTTGCCCCAAGGTAATTCCGGACTTTGGATATTTGGATAGTGAAAAGACATCTTCCACCACCATTAAGTCAGGATTCTCATCGTTTAATATTTGAAGGAGTTTTGAGAAGATATGGTCGAGGCGGCTTGGTAAAGAATTGTTTTTAGAGGTGCTGATACTACCAAAGGAGTAGCCTTCGATCTTTAAACCATTTCCTCGAATGATCCCGACCCCGGTTGCTGCGAGGCCGGGATCTATACCGATGATCGTTGTCATTCCTGTGTTCAAATCACGCTCAACCCCAACAATGTAATATTAGGGTCAATTATTTCGCTTATCAAAGATCCTTGACTTTATCTCTGGCGATTTTAGCTTCATTTGATTTTGGGTACTTTTTGATGAGCTCTTCTAGTATCAAACGGGAATTGGATGTGTCACCCAAATTAGAAAATGCTAATCCTTGTTTCAGAAGTGATGCCGGCACTTTATTGCCCTTGGGATACTTCTCGATCACTTTCTGATACTCGAGAATGGCTTTTTCGTACCATTTTTCGCGATAATATATTTCCCCGATCCAGAACTGGGCATTGTCGGCGTGCTCTGAATTGGGAAACCGCTGAATGAGTTCTTCAAATTTCTTTCTGGCGGCACCGGAATCTCCCTGGTCGAAGGCCAGTTTCGCCGTCCGGTAAAGGTTGTCCTCCGGTGCTTCCTGTTTGGCCTCGACGGCTGGTACTACTGCCGTTGTGGTTGAATCCTCGGGGGGGGTGTCGGTCGGTTGAATTTGCTTGGATGGCTCGAAGCTTAAATACTGTTCAATCCGATAAATACGATCATCATAGGATTTTGCAGCTTTCGCCAGCCTGCCGATCTGTTCTTCTTTGGCTGTCACTGATTCCGCATCTACTTGTGTTTGTCGTTTAAGCAGATATTCGATTTCCTCGATTCTGCCGGTTAGGGTTCGCATTTCCCCGCTAAGCGTATCCATTTTCGCGCGCAGCGATGCCGCCTGCTGTCTTAATGCCTGCTCTTCACCCTCTCGATTTTCTAAACCGGATTTTAGCATTTGGCTGTTTTTTCTGACCTCCGCGTTGCGAAATTCCAGTTCACTGATGCGTGTGTCGAGGGATGTCAATTCATTCTGGGAAACACAGCCGGACAAGAGCAAAAGCCAGACCATTTTGGTTATGATAGTTGATTTCATGGCAGTCACAACCTAGTATTGCAATTTTGCAGTTTTCTGAAACGATTAACCATTGCCCAATAACCGAGAGCTACCAATCGGCTTTTAGCTCAATTGGAGTAGATCAATGGAAAAATGGGTCCACTCACCGAATCACAGCCTGCCGACCAGGCTGGGTATGATTCAACAAGACAGCAAGCGCCGGTCAGGCCGGCGCCTGCCGGCTTTTCATTTAATATAGAGCTGTCCTACCTGCAATTAATTATTAATACAGCTGCCGATATCAAGCATGGCAGTGTCTCAATAGGACAGAATAATCCGATTTAATTAACAACAAAATGGCCCCGTCTGTTTTTGGCCCATGCTTCTTCATTTTGTCTGGGATCGACCGGTCGTTCTTCACCATAGCTAATGGTCGTCAACCGGGATGGATCAATGCCTAAATCCACCAGAAATGCTCTGGCACTCTCTGCACGCCGATCACCCAATGCAAGGTTGTATTCGTTGGTACCACGATCATCACAATGGCCTTCGATCGTTACCATGGCATTAGGATTCTCACGCATCCATTCGGCCTTTTGCATCAGATTATCCTGCGCGACCGGTGTCAGGATCGATTTATCAAACTCGAAATAAATATCTTCCTGCATCACCATATCAGAAATTTTAGGTTCCGGCGCAACCACAACTTCCTCTTTTACTTCAACTTCTTCTTTCTCCTCTTCCACTACGACAGGTTCCGGTGTTGCATCGACCAACTTCTTTTGGCATGAAACGGTAAACAGAAATCCAGGAATTACAAACAACATCGCCAAATAAATCCATTTCTTCTTTTGCATTTTTCCTCCTTTCGCATTTGGAATCACTTTAGTTTTTGAAATCGTTCATCGACCATTTTGGGTTTGTCTGCTCTCCGTTCAGCGTAAGTAAACGACGCTGATCGGTTCCAGATGCAGTCATAACATATATTCGCGAAGGTCCCTCACGGGTTGAGCTGAAGGCAATCAAGCTCCCGTCGGGCGACCATGATGGTGCTTCATTATCTCCTGATTCATAGGTCAATTGGAGTGGCTGCCGACCCTCGACATCTATCACATAAATGTTATGGCGATCGTCCCCAAACGACGCATATGCAATTTTGTCACCGCGAGGGGACCAGCTTGGCTGGGTGTTGTAACTGCCTTCGTAGGTTAATCTTCTTACTTTGCCGGAGACCATATCCTGTATGTAAACCTGGGGGTTTCCCGACCGATTGGAAACAAAGGCAAATTTCTTGCCGTCCGGTGCCCACGTGGGAGATATATCGCTGCCCCGCATGTTTGTTAATCTTTTAATAATTTTACCCGACCCAGTCAACAGATAAATTTCCTGATCACCTGAAAAGGAAAGTGTTGCTGCCAGCTCGAATTTCCCCGGAACCCATGCCGGTGTTATATTAAGACCTTTTTTGTCAATAGATGTTTCCTGCATTTCCGGCAGGTTTTTTATGAACAGATCGGGTTTCCCCTGTTTGTAAGATGTATAGGCCAGATATCGTCCGTTAGACGACCAGGCCGGAAATAGAGTAATTGAATGATTGCGAGTCATTTGCCGGGGATCAAAACCATCAAACTCACAACTGTAAATTTCTTTATTTCCGGAACCGGTGGAAATGAATGCGATTTTGCTGGCGAACACACCTTTGCTACCATTTAGATATTGCATGACTTCACTGCAAAATCGATGTATGATCCTGCGCTGATCGATCGTCTTGCCGGAATATTTTTTACCCAGGATACGCTGCCCCTTGAACGTGTCGAAAAGACGAAGTTCTATTGCAATGTTTCCGTTGTTCTCCTTAAGAAGGCCTGTAATCAGGAGCTCTGCCCCAACAACGGTCCAATTTGAAAAATTAATCTGGGGAGTCAGAATGCCGTCGGATTGCGGATCGAAAAGAAACGCCTGGCGATCAAGAATTTTAAAATATCCGGTAAATTCAAGGCTGTCCGCAAGCAATTCGGCAGATATTTTCGACAAACGGGCTTCTTCCGTTGTTCCGGTATCATTTTTGAACAACGGAATTGCCAGCGGAATTTTCCTCAAAAAAGGGTTGCTGATGTCTATATAGTCATAAGGATCGATGCTACTTTGGGCAAAACTCGATCCGGAAGTAATCAAGATACAGCTGATGATCATGTACGCAATGCGTTGCAAACAACGAAAAAGCATTCCGATATCCCTGCTATTTTTAAATGGGCTGTGTGGTTCAATGCTCCCGGTTTAAATGGCTCCAACGGGTCTCTAACAATAAACAATAGTATGCCACATCAATCGAGTCAAATTTTTGCTTTCTCCCCTGCGAAAAACGTCTATCTGATGCCTTGGGGCGTAAATCTAAGCGCCACCGTCACATACAATTCCCGAACCCCTTGAGGATGCGGTGAAACCGGGCTGGCCTTGACGACAGCCTTGTATGCCGACTCATCCAGATAGGAATTACCGGACCGCTCGGTAAACCTGATGTCGGAGACCTCGCCGCTTGGCAAAACCCTGAACACCAGACGGGCCTGTAAGGCCTGGCCGTCTCCGGCCAGTTGCTCGGAAAACGCCCACTGTCTTTCCACCTGAAATGCAACTTCAATTTTATAAATGTCTATGAGTTCCAGAGCTCGCTGACCACCGGATCCCGTCCCTCCGGAGATACCCGCACCGGTCCCAGCCCTGCCGTGCTGATCGTTTGGTGAGGATTTTGCTTCGGTCTGGGCAACTTTTTTTTTTAAAGCTGCGATAGCTTGATTGACAGACTCGGATTGAGATTTCTCAACTTTTTTTTGAACCCCGGAGACAGCACGATTAATCAATTTCCGACGATCCAGGGTTTTTTTCTTAAGGGATTTTTTGGCCTTCCATTTTCTTTTGGCAGGCGCCAGTGAAACCGTCTTTTTAGGCGCGGCAGCAACCACAGGCGGCTGGGACGGCGGGGCTTTCATGACCGGCGCCTTGGCGGTCTTTTTCATCTCAGGCGTCGGTGTCACCGCGGCCTTGGCTTCAGTTTTGGCAGCCGCTGCCGGTGCAGCCGCCGGTGGACCGGGCAAGGATACCAAACTGACGTTAATCGATCCGGGAGAGGACCGCCGCCTGGGGGCCGATTCTGGTAAAAATATGATGTACCCGATAAAACTTAGATGAATGAAAAGTGAAATTCCGAAATAAAACAGCATGGTACGCGAATCAGTTCCCATCCCAAAGGGGTACGCCTGCATTTGTATGCTTTTTTTCATCAATTTTTCGCGTTTTGTACGTCGCTTCTCTTTTTCGGGTCCGCCGGTTCGGTAATCATGCCCAGCTGCTCGATGCCGGCGTTTTTTATTTCCGCCATCACCTGAACAACGATCCCGTATGGAATCTTCTTGTCTGCTTTGAGGTACACTTCCCGATCACTGCGGCCTTGAAGCATTTTATTTAATTTTTCGCCTAAAGATTCTACGTCAATCTTATAATCGTTAATATAGACCAGCTGGTTATTATCGATCGTAATGACAAGGTGTTCTTTTTCAGAGTCTAACGGTTTGGCGGTTGCTTCAGGCAGATCGACGTTTAATCCTTCTACCATCATGGGCGCGGTGACCATGAAAATGATTAAAAGTACAAGCATGACATCCACAAATGGGGTGACATTGATGTCAGACATGAGCTCCCGCTGATTCCCCGTTTGGGCCATTGTTATCTCCTCTCGATCCGCAAAATATCGCGCTCGATGATATTGAGAAAATCTGCCGAAAAACTCTGCATTTCAGACTCGACAATTCGGATTTTATTCATAAAAAAGTTAAAGGCGATGACAGCCGGTATAGCGGCTGCCAGTCCCGCAGCAGTCGCCACGAGCGCCTCGGAAATACCGGGTGCGACGACCGCCAGGCTGGCGGATCCTCGCTGACCGATTCCGCTGAAAGAATTCATAATTCCCCATACCGTTCCAAACAAACCAATGAATGGCGTCGTGTTTCCGGTAGTTGCCAAAAAAGGAACCATCTGAGTCAGGCGGGTCATTTCTGTGTTTATGGCCCGGCGTAAGGCCCGATTGACATTGCCCACGCCACTGAATCTCGTACCAAAGGAAGCATTGTCTTCCCTTTCCTCGGATGATTCCACCTGAGGTGCGTCACCACCGGACTGACTGGTCTTTTTTAGTTCCACATAGCCAATACGAAATATTCTGGCAACCGGACTTCCATGAAGCTGTTTGGCCCGTGAAAAGGCGTTGGACAGATCCCGGCTCTTCCAAAAAAATTCAGTGAATTCTGCGGACTGTTTGAATGCCTTTTTAATGTATCGATATTTGATTAAGATGATTGCCCATGAAGTCACGGAAAAAAAAAGTAGCAAAACCAGAACCAATTGGACAATGAAGCTGGCATTGCCAATCATATGAATCAAGTCAATTTGGGCAACCGGCATAAAGCACTCCGTAATATTAGTGAATGAAAATAGGGTTATCTTTAATTAATCTGAAATATAAGAATAAATATAGAGTAAACAAGTGAAATAACTCAATTCACCTCGTGTCACTCACCGATCGCAAAGGACATTAATTGAAGATTCGCTTCAACAATAGCAAGATGCAACGCATCCATACTATACTGAAACACATGTTTTAATGGGGTGACATGACCGGTGAGCATCATCAAAGAAGGTAGATTCAACATTTTTTGTGGAATAGACCTTTTTCCGCCTTTCATACCCAGTCTTTCAATATTCCACTATCCTCTCCGAGGCGCAGGCTTGGGCTACAAGAGCCGGATGCCGACGTTCTATGAAGTTCATTGAGACAATGACCGTAAAAAGCATCGTTATTCCAACAAATTGTAGAAATTTTTACATACCTTTACTTATATCAGAAATGAGAAGAGTGTCAACATATTTGAATTCTGTATGTTCCGATTGAGAATTAAAGCTTGCCTTTGGGGTCGGCGACATCTATGAATGACGATCCACCCAAACTCAATTCATAAACCACCGGCCTGCCGGTGAGAATTTAAACAGTTCTACCGTAACCTCGAGGGTATGCTTTATGGTGCAAACCTGATCGATACCGGCGGCTTATGAATTGAGATAAAAAAGAATTTTTACTTAAAGGATACGTATGAAAAACATTGCCAATTTATTGTTTGAAGCCAAGATGCTAAAAGGAATTCCCAGGTCGGGATACCACTTCCTGGGTGCTGGCAACGAATCTGTTGCTGAACATTGTTTCAGCGTAACGTTTATTGCCTACGTGATGTCGCGCATGGAACCGGAAATTGACGCCACTAAATTAATCAGCATGTGTCTAATCCATGATCTGCCGGAAGCCAGGATCGGGGATCTCAACACCGTAAATAAGAAATACCTCAAGGCCGACGAATCCAAAGCGCTCGGGGACACCATTAAGGGACTACCTTTTGGACAGGATCTGACCGATCTTTTCAACGAATTTAACGAAGGCCGTTCCCTGGAAGCCAAACTCGCCCATGATGCCGATCAGCTTGCGCTCATTCTGGAGTTAAAAGATTTGATGGATACAGGATATAAACCACCCGAAACTTGGATCGGAAATGTGATCGGAAGGCTTGAAACAGAAACCGGTCGGAAAATCGCAGACGCCGTCATGGATACCTGTCGCGATGCGTGGTGGCGCGATGATTGATGGAAGATTTTCGATTGAAGATTGAAGATTTAAGGTCCGCCCGCAGCGGATCAATTTTAAAAGAGCCTGGCAAAAAAATGACGGAGCGAAGCGGCTTCCACAAATCTTCAATATTCAATTCCCCGATAAATCAGGATTTACGCTTCGCTTTAATTGGTTTGTCCGGATTGGGATAGAACCACTGCCTTACCTCCCTTCGGCTGGCGCAACAATTCTGTTGACAGTCAAACCGGAAATTATTAAAAAATGGATCTTTAGTATATGACCTAATGGGTTTTCCAACGAAAACAGGGAGAACAAAATGAACTGGATAAAGCAAACCCTTTGGTCCTCCATTGGCAAAAAGCTGATGATGGCGGTGACCGGTTTGGCATTCATCGGTTTCCTGATGGCGCATCTGGCGGGGAACCTTACCATTTATGGTGGTGGAGAGGCATTTAATGCCTATGCTGAAAAGCTGCATTCCCTGGGACCGCTGCTTATCGTCTTTGAATTTGGGTTGTTACTATTTGCAGTAATACATATTGTTACCGGAATTGCGTTATTCCTTCAAAACAGGCAGGCACGTCCAACCGGTTACACACAATATGAATCGTCCGGGGGTCGCACCCTGAGCTCGAGAACCATGCCATATACCGGTCTGATCATACTTGGATTTGTCATCTTTCATCTGATAAATTTCAGTTTTGTCGACAAAACCGACCGAACCATTTTCCAAATCGTTTCTTCAGCCTTTGCAAACCCGCTCTACGTTATTATCTACATTTTGGTAATGATTATTGTCGCCCTACATGTGCGACATGGATTTTGGAGCGCATTTCAGACACTGGGCGGCAACCATCCCAAATATATGCCGGCGCTCATGGTACTCAGTATCGCGATCGGAATTATTGTCGCAGTCGGATTTGGCTTTCTTCCAATTTATATCGCCCTAAGTGTTTAGAGAGGACAACCGATGCAATTAAATGCCAACATACCTGGCGGCCCCCTCGAAGAAAAATGGAATCGCCATCGTTTCGACCTTAAGCTGGTTAATCCGGCCAACAAGCGTAAATTCGAAATCATCGTCATTGGCACGGGACTGGCGGGCGGATCTGCCTCGGCCAGCCTCGCTGAGCTGGGATACCATGTAAAAACATTCTGCATTCAAGATTCCCCACGACGCGCACACAGCATCGCCGCTCAAGGGGGAATCAACGCCGCCAAGAATTACCAAAATGATGGCGACAGCATTTGGCGGCTATTTTATGACACCATAAAGGGGGGAGATTTTCGATCCCGCGAAGCCAATGTCTATCGTTTGGCCCAGTTGAGCAACAACATCATCGATCACTGTGTCGCCCAGGGAATTCCCTTTGCTAGAGATTACGGTGGATTGTTGGATAATCGTTCGTTTGGCGGTGCTCAGGTGTCCCGGACTTTTTATGCCAGAGGACAGACGGGACAACAGCTGCTGCTAGGCGCTTACGGCGCGTTGATGCGCCAGGTGGCCGCCGGAAGCGTTGAGATGTTTCCACGCCGCGAAATGCTTGATCTTGTTATCGTAAACGATCAAGCCCGGGGGATTGTGGTCCGCAATTTAATCACCGGCGAGATTGAGTCTTACGCTGCCGATGCCGTAATAATCACCTCGGGCGGTTACGGTAACATATATTACCTGTCCACCAACGCCGAATCTTCCAACGTAGGGGCATGTTTTCGCGCCTATAAAAAAGGCGCCCTATTCGCCAACCCGTGTTTTACCCAAATCCATCCGACGTGTATTCCTCACACCGGCGACCACCAGTCCAAACTGACCCTGATGAGTGAAAGTCTTAGAAATGACGGCCGCGTCTGGGTACCTCGCCATACCGGAGACATTCGCGAACCCCAGGATATTCCGGAGTCAGATCGTTTCTACTATTTAGAAGAAAAATATCCTAGTTTCGGCAATCTCGTCCCCCGGGATGTCGCGTCTCGCAACGCCAAGGATCAATGCGATGCAGGCCGTGGCGTCGGTTTGACGCGATGTGCAGTCTATCTTGACTTTTCAAATGCCATCGAACGTGACGGCAAAGATGTCATCGCAAAAAAATATGGCAACCTTTTTGAAATGTACGAACGAATTACCGATGAAACCCCCTACAAGACACCGATGATGATTTTTCCAGCTTCGCATTATACGATGGGTGGCTTATGGGTGGATTATAATTTAATGAGCAATATACCGGGACTGTTCGTTCTTGGAGAAGCCAATTTTTCAGATCACGGCGCCAACAGGCTGGGTGCCAGTGCCTTGATGCAGGGGCTTGCCGACGGTTACTTCATTATTCCTTACACCATTGGCGGATACTTCGCCGGAACCGCTCTTGATCCGGTTACAACGGACCATGCAGCCTTCGATGATGCGGTAAAAAAAGATCAGATGAAAATTGATAAGCTGATGTCCATCCAAGGCAAGCGAACGGTAGATAATATTTCCCGTGAATTGGGAAAAATCATGTGGGAATATTGCGGCATGTCCAGAAATGCCGATGGTCTCGAAAAGGCCTTACAATCGATACAAAATTTACGGGCCGAGTTCTGGGAAAATGTCATTGTCCCTGGATCCGACAGGGATTATAACAAGAGTCTTGAGAAAGCCGGCCGTCTGGCCGACAGTTTGGAATTTGCAGAGACCATGGTCTTTGATGCGCTCAAGCGGGACGAATCCTGCGGTAGTCATTTCCGAACGGAATTTCAAACCGAAGATGGTGAAGCCAAGCGTGATGATCATAATTTCTGTCATGTATCCATCTGGCAATATCAGGGCCAAGATAAAAGGCCGGCTTTTCACAAGGAGCCCTTGACATTCGAGAATGTCGAATTGACGCAGAGGAGTTATAAGTGAAAAAGTTACCCAAAACAATCAATATTACACTCAGAGTTTGGCGCCAGCAGGGACACGAAAACAAGGGGCGATTTGAAAACATACCGGTAAAGGATGTATCTGTGCACATGTCATTTATAGAGCTGTTGGATTCAGTCAATGAGCAGCTGACCCTTGACGGCAAGGACCCCATCGCCTTTGATAACGATTGTCGGGAAGGAATCTGCGGTACGTGTGGCACGGTAGTAAACGGGCAGGCACATGGGCCGGAAAAAGCAACGACGCTTTGTCAGCTTCACATGAGAAAATTTTCAGACGGCGATACGATTGTGGTTGAACCGTTCAGGGCCAGAGCATTCAAGCTAATTAAAGATCTGGTTGTTGACCGCAGTACCCTGGATAAGGTCATCCAGGCCGGCGGATATATATCCGTCAATACCGGGGGATCGCCGGACGCAAACGCCCTGCCAATAGCACAGGAAATAGCGGACAAAGCAATGGATGCCGCTGCCTGTATCGGGTGCGGAGCTTGTGTTGCCGCCTGTCCCAGCGCATCGGCAATGTTATTTGTCAGTGCCAAGATTTCTCAATTTGCCTTGCTGCCCCAAGGCAGGCCCGAAGCAGCTAAACGTGCCGTCAGCATGGTCAGAACGATGGATGGCTGCGGATTCGGCAATTGTTCCAACCATCGCGAGTGTGAAAATACATGTCCAAAGGAAATCTCAATCGTCAACATTGCACGCCTGAACC
Organism: Desulfobacterales bacterium; assembly: GCA_050124355.1. Classification (GTDB taxonomy): domain Bacteria; phylum Desulfobacterota; class Desulfobacteria; order Desulfobacterales; family JAFDCJ01; genus JAFDCJ01. The sequence continues at coordinate 25,128 of JASFFJ010000002.1, forward strand.
GGGAGTTCCTTAAGGCCAGTTTTGCTTCTGAGGAATAGCGAAAACTAACCGGTCTTCCTTTTTTTTCATAACGATTTAGCCACTGAAACACCAAGGCACCAAGAAAGGATAAAAAGCTTCCCTGCCTGCACACGGTGAAATTGCGCCCTGAAGGGCAGCAAGCACGCTTTAATTTAAATAGGTTTCAGGGGTCAGGTGTCAGAATCTTATATCTCCTTTCCCTGACACCCGACACCTGAAAGCTCAATTTTTTGACAACAGGTTTTCAAATTAAACCTGTTAAGCGCCTAAATCCCAAACCGGCTTTCCAAAATCAGATTGCGCTATGAACCGATGGCTTGAATTTTTTACCGAACTCCAAACACGACTCCCCGATGGTCCGCCCTATCTGGTTACCGCTTATCATATCATCCTGGTTGTTGCGGGATTTTTGGTGGTCTGGATGATTTTAAGGGCGCTGCTTCATTTTGTGGAAAAGCGAATCAGCAAGTATGAATTTATTCAGATCAATACCCAGGTCTTTAAACTCATTCGCCGGGTCACATTTTTAGCTTTGGTGTTTGTCGCCGGTACCTATTTTTTTCGATCGACTCGGGTTCCGATACTGGAGAAGATCTTTCATGCCCTGCTCATTATTTTTCTGGCACTACCGGCCAAAAATTTTCTCGCTATCGCCATCGGTTATCTTCAAAAAAAAATTGCCCATCAAACTGAAAGTAAAATCGATGATATCGTCTTCGAGCTTTTGGCCAGATTTTCCGGCATCATTATATTGGCCACCGCCGTTATCATATCCCTGGACCTTCTGGGTCTGAATGTTGTGCCGTTTATTGCCGGTGCCGGTGTGGCGGGGGTGGCAATCGGTTTTGCAGCCAAGGACACCCTATCCAATCTAATTGCCGGCATATTGCTAATCATTGATCGACCGTTTGAAGTCGGGGATCGCATCGAGGTCTGGAGTGCACCGGCGGGGACCGCAACCTGGGGGGATGTAATCGATATCGGGCTGCGGGCGACCAAAATTAAGACCACCGATAACATCGTCATCATTATCCCCAACAATGAAATCATGGTGCGCGACATCATCAATTACACCACCATTACAGAAAAAATCCGGTTACGCATCAATATCGGGATCGCCTATGATGCCGATATGCAAACGGCCAAAGATATCATTCTCAGCGTGGCAGATGCGACCGAATGGGTGGCAAAAGAACCGCCACCGGTTGTAGTGGTGAAAAATTTTGGGGATTCTTCCGTCGACCTGCAACTGAGGGTATGGATCGATGACGCCCGCAAGCGCATGCGCACAATTTCAAATATCACCGACCGGGTTAAAACAGCGTTTGATGAGCAGGGGATTGAGATTCCTTATCCAAAACGGGACATCTATATTAAAGGGAAGATTTAGCAACGCTTCGCCACAAAACGATAAGTCGATGAGAAACACAATCACTTGTTTAGGATCGTTTCGATATCCTTAACCAAATGAAGCAAATCAAAAGGTTTCGACAGGATATTGGTAAAACCCAGTTTAACGACTTCATCAAGTTTGGGGTGATTCGGATGTCCGGTGGTAATGAACACCTTTAAATCCGACAACGCAGGTTCGCTGCAAATACTACGGCATACCTCCAGTCCATCCATTTCCGGCATGAATATGTCCAGGATAAGAAGGTCCGGGCGATAAGTCCCCAACTTTATTAATGCTTCAGTGCCATTGGACGCCTCTTTTACCAGATACTTCTGATCCATGGTAAGTGCCTCGATGAGAAGCTCACGAATGGCGTCGTCATCATCCACCACCAAAATTTTGGCAGCCCGGTGTTTTAAGATGGTCGGCAAGTAAACATTAAATGACGTTCCCCGGTCCCGGCTGCTCTCAAATTCAATTTTACCATCATGGGCCTTAACCAGAGAATGGGTAACAGAAAGCCCGAGACCGGTGCCACCTTCGGATTGTTTGTCCGTTACAAACGGTAAAAAAATTTTATCGGAGATTTCAGGGGAAATGCCCCGGCCATTATCGGTGATGCGGATATAGATCATCCCGTCTTTAGTTCTCAGACCCGTTGAAATTTCGATCTCTCCCCGGTTGTGATCAACGGCATGGACGGCGTTGATGGTAATGTTTAAGATGATCTGTTCGATGCTTTGAAGATTACCTTCAATGTCGGGAAGATCATCCGCCAAATTGAGCTGAATTTTCACATCCGATGTGCGCAGGGTGGTTTGGGCCAGTCGCAAGGCGTTTTTCACGGCGCTGTTGACTTGCAGCGGCACCTTTTCGGCGACATTGGACTGCCGTGAATAATTCTTCAGATCGGAGACGGTTTTGGCAATGCGCTGGGCAGCCATCTCAATGTCGATGACGAGTTGACTCAAATTATCCGCCAAAAAGTCATAATCGAAGCCGCCAAATTTTCGTTCCGGCTCTCTTTGCCTTCTTTCTATCAAAAGCGGTAAGAAATCAACCCATATTTTTTTCAAAAGAGGGATGTTGTACATGATCAGGTTAATCGGATTGTTGATTTCATGGGCCACACCAGCCACTAATGTTCCCAATGTTTCCATCTTCTGGGCTTGCTGGAGCTGCGGCTGGATTTCACGCAGGACCTTTTCAGCATGCCGTTGCCCCGACTCTGCCTGCTCGATCAACAGTTTCATTTCGGCCAATTCACGGACCATTCCCCCTTTGGTGTTGATCTCGTCATTTACCGGTTTCAATTGTCTTCTCCCAGAATTTTTTTTACATATTTTTGGACGGCCTCGATAGGAACATCGGTTTGAATTCCGGGACAGGAATCGGCCATGATCAGCCAGTTGCCAGCATCCACTAAAATACTCTCAATGAAAGGCCATTTCCGGCACATCAGCGGCTTGACCGGATGAATCGTGCATAGTTTATCCCAAAAAATGCAATGACCATCCAACCGTTGGGCCAACACCAACTTTGAGCCGGAACGGCTACAATAGCGGGCGATCAGTTTTTCAGGGTGAACGCCGATGTAGCGGGAGATGGCCTCGATATCTTCATCGGCGAGATAGGTGCCGCCAAATCCTTTGCAGCAATCTCCGCACCGGCGGCATTCAAACAGCGTTTGTGGTTCGAAGCAATCAGAGGGCATGACGGGTATCCATGGCTTTTTTCAGCGTGACCTGGTCCACGTACTTAAGATCGCCCCCCATCGGGACCCCCGAGGCAATTCGGGTTACTTTTATCCGGTGATTTTCGAGGAGTTGAGCGACATATGAAGCAGTGGCCTCGCCCTCAACGGTGGTGCTCGTTGCCAGCACAACCTCTTTAACCTGATCTTTCTGAACCCTGGCCATCAGCTCTCGAATCCGGATATTTTCAGGACCGACGCCGTTCATGGGTGACAGTACGCCCGAGAGAATGTGGTACATGCCACGAAAAGCACCGGATTTTTCAAGGGCCACCATATCCGCCGGTTGTTCAACCACACATAAAAGCGACGGATCTCTGGCCGGGTCGCTGCACAGGTCGCATACATCACCATCACTTAAGGCGAAACACCGGGTACAAAACCTGACTTTTTCTTTGATGTTTAAAATGCTTTGTGCCAATTGCTCGGCTTCATGTTTAGGTGCACGCAGGATGTGCATGGCCAGGCGCTCGGCTGTTTTTTCACCGATGCCCGGTAATTTGGCAATATTTTTTACCAAATTCTGAATCGATGCTGGATAATAGCCCATGGAGAAATACCTAAGATGAGTGATTTAGGTTGAGTGGTTTAACGTTTATGGTTGCCTGTCAATTGTCCCAAAAAATCCTTAAAAATTCTATTACGCGCTATTCGGATTAAACTTAGCGAATTTCATATCTTGGTTACACCGCAAGCAGGCCTATTTAATTGAAGCCATTCTATATGGGCTTCAACCCGCAACCCGTAGCCCGAAACGCGCAACTCGCAACCCGCAACCCGTAACCCACAACGCGGATCACGTTAATCCCGGGATATTCAGTCCGCCGGTCAACTTGCTCATTTCGCCGCTGACCATTTCTTGAGCCTTTGCCAAAGAATCGTTGACCGCCGCCAGCACAAGATCTTGAAGCATTTCAATATCATCCGGGTCGACGACCTCTTTTTCAATATGAATCGATACGACTTGCTGCCGGCCGTTGGCGACAACGCGGACCATACCGCCGCCGGAACTGGATTCAACCGTCTTTTCAGCCAGCTCTTCCTGCATTTTCAACATTTTTGATTGAAGCTTCTGGGCCTGCTTCATCATATTTCCCATACCCTTCATAGATGACCTCCATGATTAATGTTTTGGTTAAAAATTAGGCGGTTCAGGGTTCAACGTTCAGGTCTGAACAACAGACCACAGAACCAAATATTGATATTCGCTTATCAAAAACCTCCGCAAGGTATTAAAAATCACAAAACTCAATCACCAAATTACAAATAAATCTAAAATTTCAACAATCAATGATGACAGTCCCGTAAAAAGTCCATCTGCCGTCATGCCAGACTTGATCCGGTATCCAGAACCCCTTGAATTTTCTGGATTCCGGCTTTCGCCGGAATGACGTTAAATCGGAAAAACCGACTTTTTGCGAGTTTATCAATGATGAAGCACCTAAAGTAACTTCACATCAACTAACTTACCATCGAAGATCTCAACGGCATCCGCCACCAATGGATGGCTGAGCGCCTTTTTTTTGAGTTCATTGTCGTGGGACTTTTTTTTTTGATAACTCTCACCCGGTCCTGTTCCGGGCGCCAATCGAATATCTTTTTGACTGCCCAACACATCCGCACAAACCTGCCGCAACGCCGCCATATTTTTTTCTCGCTGGATCATCTTCAATGTAATTCCATTACCTGGCACTTCGATTTCCAGTTGATGATCCTCTATTTTCTTTAGTTTGCACTTTGCCAGATTGACGGCGAGAGATGGATTTTTTTTTGAAATAGCCTTAGAAATTTGTTTCCAGGCCTCCGCTGGCCGATTTGCGACCGATGTGGCTTTGGTTTCAATCGCGGATTTGCCCGCCCCGCTGGGGGGTGAATCCAATGAGGTTTCGCCTTGAGATCCTGATGAAAGACGCTTTGCGTTAGGCGTCAAACTTGGGGGGATACCGGATAATTCATGTGTCTGTCCGTCGCCGAGCATCTCTTCTCTGAGCATATCGAGCTTGTCGATCAAGACGTCTATGGGTAACGCAGGCGTTGACTGCAGAACTCTGACCAGGGTCATCTCAAGAGCCATTTTCGGTTGAGCAGAAAGTCTGATGGAGGCTTCTGCCTTGAAGAAAAGATCGAAAATCTGGCTTAATTCCGTGGTAGATATGGTTTTAGCTTGGGCCACCAATTGATCGAGCTCTCCGGCTGGAAGATCAATAAGTTTATTAACCTTCTTTCCCATTGCGGCGACCAGCAAATTCCTGAAATGCTCCAGTAAATCAGCATAAAGCTGTTTCATATCGTGGCCGTGATCATAAATATCGTCCAGAAGATCCAGGGCGCCAGAGATATCAGCCTTAAGAATTGATTCGGAAAGGTCGAATATAAATTTTCGATCGATGATGCCCAAAATGTCCAGTACCTGATCATGGGTAATCGGCCCTGTCAGACAGGTCATGACCTGATCAAGCAGACTTAGCCCATCCCGCATGCTGCCGCCAGCTTCGCGGGCAATGAGTCCGAGGCTCTCCTCAGCGATCTCGAACCCTTCCTGTCGACACAGCGAGGCCATGTGAGTTGAGATGGCGTTCAAATCTATGCGCCTGAAATCATGGCGTTGACAACGGGACAGAATCGTTATGGGTATCTTGTGTGGTTCGGTGGTGGCAAACATGAACATCACATGAGACGGTGGTTCTTCGAGGGTTTTCAAAAGGGCGTTAAATGCAGCCGTACTGAGCATGTGGACCTCGTCAATAATATAAATCTTGTGTGGACTATGGGCGGGCATGTATTTGATATTTTCCCGCAATTCTCTGACCTGATCGACGCTGTTGTTGGATGCACCATCGATTTCAAAGACGTCCACCGCCTTTCCTGAGGTGATTTCGTTGCATGATCTACAAACATTGCAGGGAACGGGTGTCGGACCATCCTTGCAATTCATTGCTTTTGCCAATACCCGGGCAACTGTCGTCTTGCCGGTGCCGCGGGGACCGGAGAACAGGATGGCATGGGCCACCCGACCTGCTGAAATTGCGTTGGTCAAGGTTCGGGTGATATGCGTCTGGGCGACAACCTGTTCAAAGGTTTGCGGGCGATACTTACGTGCAAGAACGAGATAGGACATAGGAAATGTAATAATCACTTAGGTTGAGCGGTTCAGGGTTCAACTCAGCTCAGTTATCGGTATTGGGCGATGGCGGAGAGAGAGGGATTCGAACCCTCGGTGCCGCTTTTGACAGCACACACGATTTCCAGTCGTGCTCCTTCAGCCAGCTCGGACATCTCTCCGGTTCGGTTGAATGTTCAATGGGGAAACTTGTATGTTTGAACATGTTAATTTAACCACGAAAAACACTAAAAATAAATATCTTAATCCCAAAATATTTCGTGTGTTTAGTGTATTTCGTGGTTGAAAAAATATTCAATCGTCAATTCCGGCCCGTCCGGATTAATCAAATGGTCGCCCCACCTGGCGGAGAGGGTGGGATTCGAACCCACGATCCCGCTTTTGACAGGATACTGCTTTTCGAGAGCAGGGCCTTCAGCCGCTCGGCCACCTCTCCGGAATACATAATGATGAACCGTTTAACCCAGGCACACATGGGTAGATGTCAATATACCTTTTGTTTGAGACTGTCAACAATCTTCAGATCATGACCGCCGGTTAAAAACAACATTTTAAAACTTGTGAAGTCGAATTGCAATGGTAAAAAATGGTTGGGATTAAGTGGCACCTATCATCTTAGGTTTGAAGACTCATATTCCGAATTCCGAATTTGAAAACCTCTGTCATATGTCCTCTGCCCTCTGCCCTCTGTCATCTGTCATCTGTCCTCTGATCTCTGTCATGGTCTAAACATCGACGCGACCTCTTCGGAATAATCATTACTTCTATCGTATATGATCAGGGGCGGGGCAATTTTAAGATCCGGACGGCTGCCCTTAACCCCTTCGATGAGCACTAAAGTCGCCTTTGAATCCTTACGGGAATGGATCATACGAATGAATTTCGGCTCAATATCCTCGATCCGCATCCTGGACAAGACATCGGTCAAACGGCCGGCCGTATAGATGAGGACCAAACGTCCCGCCGTACGCAACATACGATGGGCGGTTTGAATGATATCGCACAAATTTGCTCTTATTTCATGGCGGGCAACAGCACGCTCTACGTCCGGGTTTATTCTACCGGATCCTTGCCTTCGGAAAGGAGGATTGCAAACCACCAGATCCACCGGGCCGGCGGTCATGGCCGGTTTCAGCAATTTCATATCAGTGCAAATAACCGTAATACGATTTTCCTGTCGGTTTTCTCTCACGTTGGAAATGGCCAGGTCGGCAAGCGCCTTCTGCACCTCGACCCCGTAGAGTGCAACTTTGGGATGCCGATGGGCCAAAATAAGTGGAATAACGCCACAGCCGGTCCCTAAATCGAGCACCTTGTTGCCAGGCCGTGGATTGGCAAAATGGGCCAACAGAACAGCATCAATGGAGAAGCGGTACCCTGTTCGATATTGGTTTATTCGGATTCTTCCATCAAAAAATGTGTCTGTGGTATAAGCGGTCACAAGACTGCCAAAAATGAGCTAAAGTGCCTAAAGTTAGAGTAGAGCGAGGCCACGTCCATAAATATTCAATCTTCAATTTTCGATCTTCAATCTCTACACCGGTCCGATTTTAAATTTTAGATCATCTATAAGCGATTTTCCCAGGGCCTCATTCAATTTGGCAATCATTTCCGCTTTTAGAAACTGAAGCTGATGAACCCATGTTGAGCTCGTCACATACACCAGTAGAATCCTGCCTTTATAGGCACCGGGTTTGGTGTTTTTTGCAATGACGTCACCGACAATGCTGTCCCAAACATGCCAGACCTGTAACAATTCGCCATCGGGTTCACGTCGATAGGTTTTTAAAACATCGTCGATGACACTGCCGATGTGTACAATTCCTGCGCTGCCTTTTTTTGGTTTCATCTCAGCAATTAGATTGCCAGCCGATCTCTTACATGTCAAGTAAATCTCCGCTTAGATGCTTTTTACTTGACTTGAATAGCCGGGCAACTTATTGTTACGTGACGATTTAAAAATCATATTTTTTATCTCGCAGTCGCAAATATTGTCGTGCGGCTTCGTTCAACAAATAAATGCGGTTCAAGATCTAGCTCTTTTGAATCTGCTGTCATTAACCATAAATTACGGGAAACATGCTATGAGTTGGGATTGGGACAAGCTGAAACAGCAGCAACAAGGCAGGGGTGGCGGTATCGGCGGCGGTACCCCGCCCCAGATGGATGAAATCCTTGAAAAATTCAAAAAATTCAAACTACCCGGCGGCCCGCTGGTAGTCCTGGTGATTGTTATCATCTTGATTGCTTCAAGCACTTTCTTTACCGTCAAGCAGGATGAAGTCGGCATCGTTCAGCTTTTCGGTAGATATGTCCGCACCGCTCAGCCGGGTCTCAATTTTAAATTGCCAATTGGCATTGAAAAGGTTACCAAGGTGAACGTTAAACAGATCAGGACCGAAGAATTCGGGTTTTCTTCGGCCAGAACCGACAACAGATCGCGCTTCAAGGCCGGAACTGAAAACATCAACGTTGCCCTGATGCTGACCGGAGATCTGAATGTCGCCCTGGTGCCCTGGATTGTACAGTACCGGGTTAAAGATCCCTACGATTTTCTATTTAAGGTGCGCGACGTGCGCAGAATTCTCACCGACATGTCCGAAGCCTCGATGCGACTGGTGGTGGGTGACCGCAGTATCAACGAGGTCATCAGCAAACGGGATGAAATCGCGGTGGAGGCACGGGGGCTGCTGCAAAAAGAGCTGGACCAAGCAGAAGCCGGCATTCATATCGTCACCATCGAAATGAAAAGAACCAATGTTCCCGAACCTGTGCAACCTTCTTTTAACGAGGTCAATCAGGCAACACAGGAAAAAGAACAGCTGATCTATCAGGCCAAAGAAGAGTACAACAAGTCCATTCCGCGAGCCCGCGGTGAAGCCGACCGTACCATCAAAACAGCGGAAGGCTATGCCTTGAATCGTGTCAACCGGGCCGAGGGTGATGCCGCCAAGTTTACCTCGATTTATGAGGAATATGCCAAGGCCAAGGATGTCACCAAGCGGAGAATGTACCTGGAGACCATGGGTAAAATTTTCCCCAAAATGGGTGCCAAGTATATCGTTGACGCAGATCAGAAAAATTTTCTACCTTTACTGAACCTTGGAAATCAAAGTGGTGCTGAAAAATGAAAAATAAAGGAATTCTCATTATTATCGTAGTTGCTGCGGCAGCCTTCCTCGTTTACAACGCAGCCTACACCATCAATGAAACCGAGCAGGTCATCATCACCCAGTTCGGCAGAATCGTTGGAATACCGAAAACGGATCCTGGGCTGAAATTTAAGGTACCGTTCATACAGAATGCCAATTATTTTCCTAAGAACCTGCTGGATTGGGACGGTGATCCGGGTCAGATTCCCACCCTGGATAAAACCTTCATCTGGGTTGATACCTTTGCCCGTTGGAAAATCACCGATCCCATCAAGTTTTTTCAGACCGTCAACAACCAGTTTAACGCTGTCGGCAAACTCAACGACATTATCGATCCGGCCGTAAGGAATTTTATAACCTCCCATTCACTGATCGAGGCCGTTCGCAAATCCTCCCGTTCGCTTGATACTTCCGACGTCGATCCGGAGGATAGAATCAGAACTTCTTATGCGATTTCGGTCGGACGAGAGAAAATTACCCAGGGAATCCTGAAGCAAGCCCAGCCCAAACTGGCTCAGTTCGGCATCGAGCTGGTTGACGTTAAGATAAAACGGATAAATTATGTCGAACAGGTCAGAAAATCCGTCTATGGACGAATGATCGCGGAGCGCAAGCAAATCGCCGAAAAATATCGCTCCGAAGGCAGGGGCGAAGCCCAGAAAATATTGGGCGAAAGAGAAAGGGACTTGCAAAAAATAACATCGGAGGCATACCGCACGGCTCAGGAAATCAAGGGTAAAGCCGATGCTGAAGCGACCATCATTTATGCCGAGGCCTATGGCGTTGATCCCGAATTTTATTCGTTTGTGCAAACGCTTGAAATTTACGATCAATCCCTGGGCGAAAAAAATACCCTGATACTCTCAACCGAGTCGGAATTTTTAAAATATCTCAAGGAATACCCGCAACCAGAATAGCCGTTGGATATCTCTGACTTACTTCTTTTGCCGTTGCGTTGAAAAGAAAATGGAAATGGGAAGGCCACGAAAAAGCACCGACGCATTTTAAATGCCCGGTGCTTTTAGTTTAATCCAGAAAAGATTGCCGGTATCATTATTTACCTTTCCTTCTCTGATGACGGGTTTTGGCTAATAGTTTTCTATGTTTGTGCTTTCGCATTTTTTTTCTGCGCTTTTTTACAACACTACCCAATTCATCACCTCCCTTTCTGAAGAATATATGCAATAAAGACATTGCACTGAGTAATCCAGATATTTAACACAGCCGATGGGTTTGTGTCTACACCTTTTTTTCTGAACCAACATGCCTCATTCTCGGGCTTGATATTAATCTGGTTTATCGGTATATAACTCCCAAACGAGCGGTTCCAGGTTCAGAATTCAGGGTTCAGCGCCGCCGCTGGCCTGAAAAGCGGCCAGTTTTATCGAGAAAGAAACTTGACGATGTGGTAAAAAGCCAAAATTTCTTTAAAGCGTCATTCCGGCGGGGCCTGTGCCGGACTCGATCCGGTAGCCGGAATCCAGTAATTCCAGCTTATTCTGGATGCCGGATCAAGTCCGGCATGACAAATTAAGGAATTCTTTCTATTTTATTTTTTATAAGAGCGCAGGGCGAAGCGACATCCACAATTCGTCAATCGACAATCGTCATTCGTCATTCCATTTAGTTTCATATAAGAGGGTTCAGAGGTTGTCATATACCGACATCGCTTATGTTTCTACACGACGCCCGTATTGATCTCTTTCAACCGTGCCCTATAGATGCGAAATCCCCTTTGGTTGCATCTTTTAAGATCCTATAACCGGGAACCCTTAACGTTGAACCGCTTAACGCGGGTAACTATGGTCTAATATATATGAACAGAAAAAGGTTTTTTACAATCTATTCAGCTGGATTACGATGCAAAAACGCAAGACCTTCAGCCCCAAGCAAATTAAAATCGTCAACAACGCCGTAGCCATGGCAGAAGAGCTTGTCAGCAATCATTATAAAATGTCTGCTAGTCAATGGCTCGGCCCGCGATATGATGTCAAGACTCTGGCAGAGCTGGTCAATGAGGAAATCATAGACGGCCCGTTTGCGCAAATTATTCGTTACAGGGGACGGCGCAGAAATTCGTCATTGGGATCGGCAACGTATGATTTTTATAAGATCTGCCTGCAGGATCACACGATCCGCTCGACGTTGGAGGGCACACCAGGTATTGAGCTGTTTCCTTTCTCTCTTTACATCATCACCCACGAATTAATCCACATCGTGCGGTTCAGCAAGTTTCTGCAGAGCTTCGATGCTTCCAGTGAAGAACGCATGGCTGAGGAAAAGCGGGTCCACCACCGAACCCATGATATTTTGCACCTTGTCCAAATTGAGGGCCTATCGAAGGTTTTGGAATTTTACAACGATTGGCGCGTACCGTATGAGGATTTGCGCAATCCCTGATGGAAATTAAAGGGATCAAATTTGAATCTTGACAATCCGAGGTTACTGACTATATATTTACCAGCTGGTCGGATCCTGGTTTAAAGGAACGTGAAAAACAACGGAGATTTTTCAAAATGCCAATCTACGAATATGAATGCACTAAATGCGGGAACATTGAGGAAGTGTTGCAAAAATTTTCTGACAAGCCGCTCACCAAATGCAACCATTGCTCGGGTAAACTTCACAAACTCGTATCCCAAAGTTCATTTCATTTGAAAGGTACCGGCTGGTATGTAACCGACTATGCCGACAAGTCTAAAAAACCCGCTAAATCTTCCCAGAAAACGACTGAAGATAGCAAATCAGTTCAGACAAAATCAGCCGATACCACCGACGCGGGCACCAAAAAACAGTCCACTGAAAAATCCACCTGATTCAGCCGATTTAAAAATTGTGAATGACTCTAAATTGACGAGAGATTAATCGTCATATGTTTTTTTTGCGCCTTCATGTCTTAGTGGCTGAACTTTTAGAAAATTTTTTAAAATTCCTCGCTTTATGTCTTTACAATCAAGAAAGTATGATTACCTTTCAAACAAATTAATTCTGCAAAAAAAAACTTGCCTAACATTTTAAAATAATAACTAGATTTAAACATAAGCAAACTCGAAAGGGGGTGAAGCTAATAACCGCTCTGCGGAGCGGCCTGATATACTTATTGAGAAATTAACATGAGTGCTACAATTACAGAATAAAATTTTGATAATGTAAAAGGAGATTTTTAACCATGAAATTGAGACCATTACAGGATCGAATCTTAGTCCAACGCGTTGAAGAGGAAACAACCACCAAAGGCGGTATCATCATCCCGGACACGGCCAAGGAAAAACCCGCAGAGGGCAAAGTAACAGCTGTCGGAAACGGCAAGGTCGGTGAAGATGGAAACAGGATTCCGCTTGAGGTTAAAAAAGGTGATCGTATTCTTTTTGGCAAATATTCTGGCACCGAGGTAAAAATTAGTGGTGAAGAATACCTGATCATGCGTGAAGACGACGTGCTTGGCATAATTGACTAAACAAAAGATTTAAGGAGGATACAACAAGATGGCTAAATTGATTAAATATGACATGAAAGCCCGTGAGTCGATGCTTAACGGAGTAAGAACACTAGCTGATGCAGTTGTGGTAACGTTAGGTCCCAAAGGGAGGAATGTTGTTCTGGATAAATCCTGGGGATCTCCGACAGTCACCAAAGACGGTGTCACGGTAGCAAAAGAAATTGAACTGGAAGATAAATTCGAAAACATGGGTGCCCAGATGGTCAAGGAAGTCGCCAGCAAAACAAGCGATATGGCCGGTGACGGAACCACCACGGCCACCATTCTGGCACGTTCAATATATGAAGAAGGACAAAAGCTCGTTGCAGCCGGCAACAATCCCATGGCGATCAAACGTGGCATTGATGCGGCCGTCGACGTCGTGGTTAAAGAACTTCAAAACATGAGCAAAGCTACCAAGGATCAGCGTGAAATCGCTCAGGTCGGCACCATTTCGGCCAACAATGATACGACCATCGGAAATATTATCGCCGAAGCCATGAATAAAGTCGGCAAAGAGGGCGTCATCACCGTGGAAGAGGCCAAGAGCATGGACACGACCCTCGAAGTCGTGGAAGGTATGCAGTTTGACCGCGGCTATCTCTCACCGTATTTTGTAACCGATCCGGAGAAAATGGTAGCTTCCCTGGATGATCCCTACATTCTGATCAACGAGAAAAAAATCAGCAACATGAAGGATCTTCTTCCCATACTAGAGCAAGTCGCTAAAATGGGCAAACCCCTGATGATCATTGCGGAAGATGTCGACGGCGAAGCCCTGGCAACCCTGGTGGTCAACAAGCTCAGAGGCACCTTGAATGTCGCCGCGGTGAAAGCGCCCGGTTTCGGCGATCGCAGAAAAGCCATGCTGGAAGATATCGCCATTTTGACCGGCGGGCAGGTGGTTTCTGAAGACCTCGGCATCAAACTGGAAAACCTGACGGTTCAGGATCTGGGGAAAGCCAAACGCATCAGCATCGACAAGGACAACACCACCGTCATCGATGGTGCCGGATCGCGCTCAGCACTTGAAGGCCGGGTAAAACAAATTCGGGCCCAGATCGAAGAAACAACATCCGATTATGATCGTGAAAAGTTGCAGGAGCGACTCGCCAAACTGATCGGTGGCGTGGCGGTCATCAATGTCGGCGCAGCCACCGAGACCGAAATGAAAGAGAAAAAGGCGCGTGTTGAGGATGCCTTGAACGCGACCCGGGCGGCTGTTGAAGAAGGTATTGTGCCCGGTGGCGGTGTCGCCCTCGTGCGCAGTCTGGAAGCCCTGGGCAAACTCAGAATCAAAGCAGATCAGAAACTGGGCGTCAAAGTCGTTATGCGTGCCATTGAAGAGCCGCTGCGCCAGATCGCCAACAATGCCGGTTTAGAAGGGTCTGTTGTCATCGATAAAGTCAAATCAGAAAAAGGTTCACACGGCTATAATGCCGCTACAGATGACTATGAAGATCTTTTGAAGGCCGGTGTCCTGGATCCCACCAAGGTGGTTCGTCTGGCCCTGCAAAATGCCGCCAGCGTGGCGTCCTTGATGCTGACCACCCAGGCCATGGTGACGGAAAAACCGGAAGAAAAACCAGAG
>JASFFJ010000003.1:0-35442 GCA_050124355.1 Desulfobacterales bacterium
TCGATGCGGCCCATCGACAACATATGCCAGGGTTCCAATTAGGTTTCCCCAAAAGATAGCGGCCTTCATTTGCCGTTTTGTTTTTGAATATCTCATGGTACTGCTCAATATAGATTTCAAACGAGGCGGGTGGCGTTAGCCGGAATAGAGGCATTTTTTTCCGGCCCCTTGACACAATAGAAAAAAAGAAAGACCCAGGTCAGCCAGAGCTGAATTATAATCCTCCGCAGAGAAGCGCTCAGCAGATCGATCGGATTGCCAGGGTAAATGATATATATAAAAAAATATCCGCCCATCATCAATAACAATAGGAGGGCAGGCGATAATAATCGATTTTTAAGCAGATCGGATCGATCCAATCCGGACAACAAAAGATATCCTGCCATTAACCAAATAATGCCGTCGTTAAAGGTCAAAAACTTATTCATCCATTTGGACCCCACGATAACATAGCGATCGATATCAAAAAGATAAGTTTGCAACTGGTTTAGCGGATTAGCACGTATATGAGTATTTTCGAGGGCAAAATTTAATTTAAAATAAATCAAGGCCCCCAAAATTGGCGCCAGTCCGAAAACAAAAACAACAAATTCCTTTAAGGTCCCAGACCATTGATTTTTTCGCAGCCGCGCGATGAAATAAACGAAAATGACAAGTGCCAGAAACAACTGACCTTCATTCTTGGTCCAGGCCGCGCATGAGACGGCTATACCAGCTAAAAAAACGATGGGGGTTGAAATTTCCGGGTAACGATCTTTCAGGCAAAACAGAAAAACAGTGCTCAACATAAAAAAAGCCAAGGGAACATCAGCATATTGATAAGTACCGATATTTAAAAATTGAGTGGATAATAACAAGAATATAACGGCCAGATAACCTTGATTCCGACCTCGCAGCAATGCCAGAGAAGAAAATAAAATAAGAATCGATCCGAACGTAAATATGCCTGCCATCAAAATCGGAACGAGGATCAGATCACGGCCGATGATCTGCCAGTTACGAAAGATCGAGACGGTCAGCAGAAGGGGGTAATCCAGACCATCCTTGGCTCGCAGCGAAAAGGCATAGGTCCAATCAGCACCGCCCCGAAACAGCCAGCGTGCTCTAAAATTCCAGGTATCGACGGCGTCCCACTTACCATGCGGGTCCTGGAAAAATGTTTTCAACAAAAAAGAGCCCAAGGAAATCAATAACAGGAACAGGAAAATATTCCTTACCCATTTAATCGTTGTGGGATTCCCATCAAAACCGAATGCAGAATCCTTTTGAGTGCCGTCAGCCGAATAATGCAGGCGATAAAAGCCCCAAATAGTCAGAATCACTGCCAGACTCAACTCAGCTGCAAAGTAGTAGCTATCGGGACGGCCTATCAAGGCCAACCACAAAAATATCGCAGCGGAGGTGATCCCCAGCCCCAGACCGGCCCCCAAGCAAAGGGTTAGAACTAGCCAAACTCCCTGTAATCGTTGAGTTGGAAACAGTATGGCGATAATTGAGGATCCGATAATAAGCGGGGCAATAAACGCCGGTAGGTCCACTAATCACTTATTCCTTTTAAATAATATGACCTTGTTGCCATAATTCTTTTTCAGAGCGTAACCGCCAAATTCAGGCAATTCAGCGATATTGAAGTTATGAAAGACCAAAAGATCGTGCATCGGTTTTAGACCTTCTACAACGCGAACCGGTATCAAAACATAGGCCGCATTGATCAAATCGTCGGGCGCTTTTGAGTTGGAGACATAGTTGACGACCGCATTAGGCGGCAGATCTTGCTTGATAGCGGCAAGTCGGGCTTCATAGTCCACAACAGATCGATATTCTTCGTCCTTGATAATTTCGGTGAGAATGCTGAAAAAATAGACAATTACAATAAAAAAGGCCGGAATGACAATGAGCAAAACCGGCCCGCGCACCGCTGGAAAATATTTTGATAACTGAGCATCGGTCCAGGCTTTGACTTTATTTAATTTTTTACTAATCATGGGGCCAGCCGCACCTTAACCCGAAGGTTGCATAAACAAATTGGCAAAGTGTGGCTAATCGTTTGCAATTATTTATGATATCATAGTTAAAACATTTTTATCTGGATATCTGAAGCAGGATTCATTGTCAAGATCAATATTTCTGAGCCGGAGCCGCTGGCTTTCTATTTTTCAGAAACAACTCTTCCGGAGTCGCTGCCACAAGAAAAAAGGAGAATATAATCGTGGGCCACAATTGGAGAAACAACCGCCAGATGGAGGTATCGATGTGCCACTGTAAATTGAGTGGCGTAATCAAATAGATAATAAAATAACCACCCAACATAAACAGCACGCCTAAAAGTGATGTTTTGATGCTTTCCGGGCTAACATTTTGCTTCGTCTTTCCCAAGAGCAAAAAGTAAATTGGAAGTACGATTAACCATTCTTTGGCCAACTTGTCATAGAAAAATACAATAAAGGATTTGCCGATAATAATATATCTTGAAAAATCCGTCAGCCTTTCCAGAATGGCGCCGCTGTTTTGGCCGCTAAACAATTCATTCGTTTGGGATATTGTTGATTTAAAAAGCAGCAATACGGCTAAGATGGGCACGACGCCAACCGCAAACATCCTAAGTTCTTTTAAATACTCCTTCATTCTGCTATTTGAAATGACAACAATCATACGGACTACAAATACAACCAGCAAGAATAATAGGCCTTCATTCTTGGTCCAACCGGCAAGCCCTGCCATCACGCCGGCGAGTATTAAAAATCTGGATTTTGAATTAAAAGTCTCCTTCAAACTAAACAGAACGACGGTGGCAAGAATGTAAAAACCAAGCGGAACGTCGGCGATCTGATAGGCTCCGGTTTTGAGAAAATAGGGTGATCCGATCAGAACTAAACCGGCCTGTATACCGGCACTTCTGCTGCGAATAACGGCTAGTGAACTGATTAATAATGCCACCGAGGAAAAGGTGAATAGGGCCGCGACTAAAATCTGTGCGACAGCGGAATCATATTTTAAATAGCTCCATATCCTAACGATGCTGATGGGGACGAGTAGAGGATAATCACGACTTGACCAAAATAACACATCCGAAAAAGTAATTCTCCAATTATCACCACTGCGAAATATAAACCTTGCCTTTAAGTTCCACATGCTCCAGGCGTCTTCCCAGCCATGTGGATTAATGGCGGATCTGAGTAAAAAAGCAACAACAAAGCAGACCAAAATTATCAAGGTGCAAACACTTAAAACGTGCAAATATAGTTTGAATTCAGATCCGACCTCTTGATTGCAACCGGTTAGTTTTTGGTATTTTGATGCATAGAAAGCAGCTGGAATTAGGATTGCGGCCAAGATATTTTCAATGACGTGATAGTTAATTGCCGGGAAACCAAAAAAGTATAGCCACAAAAAAAAAGTGCAAGAAGATACCCCAAGTACCAAACCTACTGAAAAAGAAATATTAAGGATGGTACCATATTTTCGGGGGAATTGTCTTGAGAGGAAGAAAGATATGATGATATTCGCACATAAAATAGGAAATACAATTGAAACGATTAATGACAACACTAGTTATCCATTCCCTCAAACAATATGGCGCCATCTCCGAAATCTTTGTACATGGACAAATTCTCTTTTTCGAACGCTTTGTAATTGGGTTTCGCCCGATGAAAATTGCCAACAATAAAATCGCGTTTTGTCCCACGGACAAGTAATATCGGTGATAGAACATATTGAGTCATTCTAAAAGCAATGCCATTCTCATCAGAACTATCATCGTAATCGGAAACGTAGCCGACGATCAATTGATTTTGCAAAACCGCTTTGAGATCAGCAAATCTGTTCTCATATAGCGTAATTTGGTCAAGCTCTTGGCGATTATACCGTTGAATACCTTTATGCAATGATTTAAAGTTGTGATAAAATGAAAGGACGATAAAGGCCGCAAAAAGCAATGTGATTTTAAAGTGCATCGTTTTCATCATGTTAACCCGCGATAAACCATTGAGTAAAATAGGTTGGGTATTCGACCTTAGAAATAGTTCCACGCCCTTGGCACTGCCATCGACCTTCCGGATAGCGGAAGCGGATTTGGTTGTCAAGATCAATTTTATTGCCCCGGAAGCAAACCTTGCGAACGATGTTTATATCGCTCACACTGCCGGGCGCCGCTCATTTCAAGCCCAATGTTGATGAACACGTAATAAGTCAGAATCTCGATTCTTATTATCTGAGGCTTAAGAGCGCCTCAGGGTGAAGACGTCGGGACGTAAGTGCTGGCAGCCGTGGCAAAGGCCGCCTGACATTCCCTTTGCGACCCTGCTCCGCATGTTGTTGTAAGGTTCGGAAAACCAAAGTTCCGAAAATGAGCTAGTCTGACGATCCCCATTGGCCACGACCTGACCGAAATTAAAGACCCCCGGGAAGGGACGGGCGCAGCACGGCAGCAGGAAGCCATCCCACGATATATAGGGCATTTTCCAGAGGTATTTGCAGGGAACAAAGGCATTTTTGCCGCCCCAGATCGTCGGATCGCGTTTAGAATGACCGACTCGAATCCCAAGCCGGGTGCCAAGATCCTGCGCTGCAGCAAGTTGACGTCGCACAAGCGCTGGTTCCCGCAACAGTAAATCATCGAGCCGATCGCCGGCGGCGTCGTAATTTTGCTCACCAAAGTAGGCTTCATGGGCACCGACGGCGCGCGCTAAACGAACGTAATCCGGTATCTCCACCACGTTTTCATTCATGATGACCATGCAAATCGTAAATCGCAGATCTGCTTTCCGGGCCGCAGCGGAGAGTCTTTTAAGATTATCGACGATTTGGGGGAGTTCGTAGCGTGTGTCTCCGGTGGTTTGTTTATAGGTGGGCGGCGTGGCGGCGTTGAGCGAAATCGTCAAACCCACCTTATGATAGACCAGCATTGCCACGCGTTTCCCATCAAGTAGGGTACCGTTGGTAGTGATATAGGGTCGCACCTCCGGTCGATCTTTGCGAAGGTAGTCAAGCATACCGCCCAGCTCGCGATTCATGAGCGGTTCTCCCAGACCAAACAAACTGATGCCACGCAAGTAGGGAAACTGCTCGACGATGCGACGAAAGTTTTCGAATGAAAGATCGCCGAGTTGGGCCTTGAACTCGAGGTTGGTGCGATAGCATTCAATACAACCGAGGTTGCAGCGGTTGGTGGTTTCAAGCTGAAGTTTGGTCGGCTGATACCTCACCCGGGTGGGACGAAATTTTACGCCCAACACTTCCTGGAGTTGATGCCATTTTCGATTTAGCAGCATATGCGTTGTCCTTCTTATTTTCATTTCTGTCTTCAACGCCTCCGCAGGTCAATCACAATAATCATACCGCTTTAAGTTCAACAAGCCGGTTCTCTTATATCGTAATTTGATATAGCTCTTAGCGATTATACCGTTGCATACCTTAATGCAATGAATTAAAGTTGTGATTAAACGATAGGACGATGAACACCGCAAAACGCAATAGGATTTTAAAGTACATCGTGTTCATCACGCCGCAATAAACAACTGGATAAGAGGGTTCGGGTATTCAACCATAGAGATTGTTGTACCCCCTTGGCACAGCCATCGACCTTCCGGATAACCAAAGCGGATGGGGTTGTCAAGATCAATTTTATTGCATCGGAGGCAAACCTTGCAGATGATGTCTGCATCACTACCGCTGCCGGGTGCCGCTAATTTCAACTCCAAGGTTGTATAAACCCTAACCTTGCAATCTTGGGGTAAACAACAATTCAAAGGGTAAAGTTCGATTTGCCACTAAACCTGTTGCACAAAACTGCTTTTGGATTTTACAATTTTAGCTGGAGCGTGGCCTTGCTCTTTCTAAGATTGAATCCTCGCCTGGCCGATGGATATCAGCAGCGGACCCTGAAAGACAAACTGCCGGGGGCAGCCGATATCTGGATTCAAGCCGCTTCAGTCGGTGAATCTTTCCTGGCATTAGAAATTTTGAAAACCCTGCGGGCGAAACAGCCTATCCAAATCCTGCTAACCGCCAACACGCGCCAGGGCATTGACATTTTCGATCAGGTCCTGTCGCAGCCCAATAACGATCCAGATCGAATTCAAACGGTGGCTCGCTTTTTTCCTTTTGACAAACCTTCTATTATGGCAAAGGCCGTCGCTGCCATCCGACCAAAATTGATGGTCTTGCTGGAAACGGAAATATGGCCGGGGCTTTTGCTGGCCTTAAAGGCAAAGGGTTGTATGATCATCATCGTCAATGGCCGATTGACCGAAAAAAGCCTTCAACGATATCTTCTCTGGCCTTCAGTCTGGCAATCCCTTCGACCGGATAAGGTCTTGGCGATTTCTCCAGCAGATGCCGATCGGTTCGGACGGCTTTTCGGCCCGCATGGCGTCAAGGTAATGGCCAATATAAAATTTGATCGAATGGCGCCTTCGGGCTCTGTCAGCGATGATCATACCGCGATAGAATCAATTTTACCCAGCGGCATTCCTTTTGTCGTTTTCGCATCGGTCCGACATGAGGAGGAATCCGATATTAAAAAATTAATTCGTGAAATTGCCCGCCATCGGCCACAAGTTGTCATGGGCGTATTCCCGCGACACATTCAACGCGTAAAATTCTGGCAGAATGCGTTCACTCAATTGGGAATTCGGTGGGTATTGCGGTCAGCAGTTTCTAATCCGGTATCTGCCGGCACCGTCATTCTCTGGGATACTTTCGGAGAGTTGATGTCGGCTTATCGTCTGGCGCAGTCCGCATTTGTGGGCGGCAGCCTTGCGCCCCTGGGCGGCCAGAATTTTTTAGAACCACTGATTAGCGGTGTGATACCGGTTATCGGGCCTTCATGGGAGAATTTCGCCTGGGTCGGCCAAGAGTTGATAGACACTGGCTTGCTGAGAGTCGCCGATGATTGGCGACAGACCGCAGCGTTTATCCTGCAGGATATGGATGTTCCCCGGCCTCGTGCCGCAGTGATAGAAGAGGCGCATCAATTCTTTGATACTCGCCGGGGCGGCAGCGAACAAGCTTGCCGTGCAATAGAAGGGATGTTGATTGAAAAATTATAGAAACTAGGTTGCACGGTTCCGGGTTCAACGTTCAGAGTTGAAAAACTTCCAACCAGCCCCTTTCATTGGGAATCTGTCTCCATCGCATTAATAAAGCTGTTTCCATTTGTTGTAACCCTTGAACCCTGAACCCCCGAACCCCTGAACGGTTACCTATGGCTTATTTAACTCTCTTAATTTGATGTATTTGAGAAATTTGCCGTAAGCGCTATGAATCGCAATCATAAAACCTGGATATCCGTCCAAAATGCCTAATTTGAGGAAATACTTTTTGAAAAAGGTCAATAGCGGATTCAAGACGATGTCCAACACCAGATTGGCATTTCTTCCGTCAACAAAGGCTGCCCGCGCGGCGATTCCAGAAAAGCGGTTTATCTGCTCAATATGATCAGTGATGGTGTGGTAGGAATAGTGATACAAATCCCCGGCAAGATGACAAATGCGGCAATGATCATCCATAATAACCCGATCGTGCGGATTCACCCCGCCCCAGCGGCCCTTGCGTTTGTCCCACAATCGCAGTTTGGTATCCGGATACCAGCCGCTGTGTCGAATCCATCGGCCGCAATAGTTCGTCAATCGGTTAACGTCGTGCCCATCGCAGCGCCAATTTTGTTTGGCAGCTAAAATCGATCGCTTCAGTGTTTCGGATAGAGCCTCATCTGCGTCCAGTGATAAAACATAATCAGAGCCGGCGCAGGATACGGCGTAATTTTTCTGCTCGATATGTCCTTCAAACGGATGCTGCAAAAATTTGATGTTATGACCAAGACAGATCTTTTGGGTCGCATCTGTTGAAAAGGAATCCACCACAACGATTTCATCCACCACTTCCCTGATCGAATCCAGACAGCGGCCGATATTGTTTTCTTCATTATATGTAATAATAACAGCAGACAGGCGTACCGGTTTATCCATACGTCAGCACTCTTTCATAGACGTCAATGTTCTTGTTGGCCATAGCATCAACGGAAAAATAATTTTTTACCATCGTTCGACCCTCATCGGCCATTACCCTTCCCGCTGCCGGACGGGACAGCATTTCAATGATGCCGTCCGCCATTGCGTTAGGATCGGCCGGTGCCACCAGACGGCCGGTTTCACCATCGCGGATAATTTCGGGAATCCCACCGCAGGCAGTTGCCACAACCGTCTTTCTTTGCGCAAGCGCATCCAGCACGGCCGTACCCAAACCTTCCTGCACGCTACTCATGACGAAAAGATCTGCTATTTTATAGAACGCCCCGACATCGTTGCGGAACCCGGTGAAAACCAGCTCACGGGTTATTCCCAGTGAAGCCGCCAGCGTCTTGAGTTCGGCCAGCAACTCGCCTTCGCCCACAATGAAAAAACGTACTCTCGGGAATTTTTTGACAACTAAAGGGATGGCCCGCACCAAAAACTGCTGTCCTTTGTGCCCGGCCAGGTGGGCCACATTGATTACCACCTTTTCATCGGGCTTCAGATTGAACTCAGCAATGAGATGATTACCGCTATCTTTTTCAAATCTTTTCAGATCAACACCGCTGTGAACAACGAAAATACGGTCCGACGCGATCCCGTCTGCGACCATGACCTTCTTGATTTTGTGCGAGATGGCAATGTAATAATCAGCCATGCGGCGATACTTTATCGCTGAAAGGCGCAAAAAGCTGCGGCGAAAAATGGAAAAATCGACCCGTCGGGTCACCAGACGGCATGTTTTACAGCCGATGGATGCCAGATAGGCCAAGCTGTGGGCATGGGAGGTGTGGGAATGAGCGATGTCATAATTAAATTTTCGAATCAACTTGTGCAGGTGTCGAGCGGCAGCAAGGTCCGTCTCGCCACGCATCGCAATCGGAAACACTTCGATGTCCGCCGCCAGCGCTCTTTCCGCCAGCAGAGAGGCCGGTTGGCAGACCAGATGACTCTTGACGTGTCGCTGTTTTAAAGACTCGAGCAAATACAGGGTTTGTTGTTCACCACCGCGCCATGTTTTCTCTGTATTGAGGTGCAGGATCTTCATGGAATTATATTTTCAGCATAAAAATAAAAATGGCTTCCTTACCCGTCCTCGTTTTCGACGGGAGATCTTCCCTGGGTATACAGCGAGATTGCCCGTTGAACAAAATGATGAAAAGTATGATGTTCGTGGACCAAATGATAACCCTGCCGCGCAATTTTGCGCCTGATATCCGGCTTGGCCAGATATTCCTCTGCCAGACTCAAACATTCGGTCTCACTGTGATACCATACCAGATGGCGCTTGTTTTCAAAAAAATTTTCTATTCCGCGAACATAAGCGGTCAGGAAAAATCCGCCACATCCCAAAGTCAACCAGAGACGATTGGACCAGTAGCCTTCCACCTTGTCGGTAATATCAGCACCTAAAATGATTTTCGCCCCTCCACAAATCAACCCGTAGCGCCGTGGTGTCACGGTTTTCAATGTCGATTTGATCCCAAAGGCCTGCCAGTTCTTACCGTATACCTTGACATTGAATCGCTTAACAAGTTTACGGATGAGCACAACCCTGGATTCATCCGCTCGCGCTTGACCTATAAAGGCAATGTCTGATTTCCAGATGGGCAATACCGGATGTCGCACACGATGATCATGGCGATCGCAGGCACCGATAAAATAGATCGGATTGGCAATACCCGCTTTCTTATAATCTGCCAGCAGCCCCTTGTTGGTCAACAGGAAAAAATCTACCTGCCTTCCCAATTGACCCAGGGAAGTCGAAACCTCCCACCGCAAATCTTCATAGTACATCATGATTGGCACGGGGCCGCCGGCTACTTTTTGTAGGACACCAGGGGGAATATCCTTTGAATATACAAAAATGATGTCCGGATCAAAGGCTTTTATCTTATTGAGGATCCATCGATCGCTCTCATTCTTGCGGCGGCGACTGATTTTGGCAGGATTCAACCAGAGGACCGTGTTCCCACACTCTTTAAAGGCCCTTGCCAGATGAAATGTTGTGCGGGTGCGCCGTTTTGATTTCCCGAAAAGGATGATTCTGAGCATAGTGTGATGGGTTGTTTTGAAAGAGCCTTATAAATATGGCGATTGATCGGTGAGCCCCCTAACAATATTGTTCGCATTACCTTAATTTTGCTCGACCATCACTCCTTCAAGTCAATTACGGTAACTTGATCTCGAATTTCATTTAGAGTTATTTGGGTGCGAAATTCAGGTATTAATTGTATTGACAGCACTATTTAAAACAAATAATTGATTTATGGAAGGATAATTTTTTTACCTTGACAGGAATAAAATCAAAAAAAGACAAAACATCGGGAGGTAGGATGCTTGGCGTCTGGCGCAAATTTAAGGCCTTTTTTGGACATCACCTGATCTTAGAGCTTGGGATCATAGGGTCTTTTATCGCCTTGGCCATAAACCCGGGCTCGTTAGGCGATATTATGCGAATCTGCGGCGCAATTTTCCTTTTTAATGTGCTGATTGGCAACTATCGTATTGGCGACGTTACGGAAGGGCATTTGGTGGTTCTTGGAATTTTTCTGATAATGCTTCTAATTAACGCCTTTATGCCTCACGAGATGATCCATCGACGCTCTTTTCGCTATTTTTTAGCGTTACCGGGTATGATATTAGCGATTCATTGCCGTTCCAAAACTACAAATCCGGATTCAAGAACGTTATTGGCGTATAGCAGCATTGCCGTTCTGGCCGTGATTTTTCAATTGATTACATACTACACGGTCGAAAGAGTAGTAAGTCCCGACGGTCTGGGTCTGGAGTCTTATGGCGTGTATAGTAACAGGCACCATTTTGGCTCTGTTGCCAGCTTAATTTTGCCGGTTATCGTGTACTTTACCACCCAAAGTAAGGGCTGGGTGCGCATTTTATGTGGGGCCGCTATCATTGTCGCTTTCTTTCTGTTGTGGGAGAGCAGCTCGCGAATCTCATGGCTGTCGTTTTTCAGTTCTGTTTTTGTTGCCGCATTAGTGTTTCTTAGAAATAAAAAATTGTTGCTGGCCCTTGGCGGGATAACAACCGCTGCTTTTACGGCCGCATATGTTTCCGGAATAGCCGCCATAAAAAGCCGTATAACGGATATCTTCGTCAACTGGCGAACGGAGGAACGCATAACCGTCTGGACGGATACCCTCAGAATGCTCGGTGATAATTCCTTAAATGACTGGCTGTTGGGGCACGGTATCGGGAGTTTCCGCTATTATTTTCCTGATTATAATACGTTTAAAGTTAACGGTGTGCTTGAAAGTTGGAGCTTCCCTCACAATTTTCTCTTTCAGATTATCTTCGAGAACGGCACCATTGGACTGTTGACGATTTTGGCCGGAATTGCGCTTTTAATGATTGGCTTATGGCGGGCATATCACCTTCTGGCAGACAAAAATAACCGCTATTTATTGGTCACGATCTTTGTTATTTTTTGGATTAATTTCATCCATGGTGCCTTGACATTATCCTTTTACCATAAGTATTTTATTTACCCCTTAAGCATGACGATTGGTATATCATTGATATTGCTTGAAAAAACTGGCCAGAATAAGCCGCTTAAATCTTTGGACTGGTTCCAGGGCTTCGCCAATTTTCTTAGAGATAAAATTCCGGTATTAAACAGATGGTTACCTGAGCGTAAAATCGATACTTAATAGATAGGTTAAGCGGTTCAGGGTTCAGGGTTCCAGGTTGAAACATCCACACCCAACTTTTATCGGCTGTACCCTTTGAACCCTGAACCTGGAACCGAGCAGTTTTGGTTTTGGCTTATCGTTTCCGCCACCCACGATAGGCAAGGTACCAATTAGATATTTTACGTTTAAAATCAAGCAGGTTATCGGAACCTTTAATCTTGACCCGTCTTAAGGCCCACAGGTCCTCGGTCACAGAAGCGCTCTTCGATGAAGTCGCGCAAGCCATTTGGTAGCCCGCTCGCTTGACATTTTCTTGAACCCTGTCATTCCATGCCCCATGGGGGTAACAAAACGCGGTTATTTCACAATCGAATAATTGTTCCAAGAATATTTTGGATCCCGCTATCTCTTCGTTTAACACTTTGGGCGCTAATTCAGACAATCTTAGATGATTTAGACCGTGTGAACCAATCTGCCAACCATCATCCAACAATCGCCGGCAGGTGGCTTCATCCATGCAGGGAAGAATAGGGTTGGACTTTTGCAGGTCCCAAATATTACGCTTGCCAATTGCCTGGGGCACCAAAAATACCGTCGCCGTGAAGCCAGACTGGTCTAAAATCGGTTTAGCATGTTCCCAAACACTTTGATAACCATCATCAAAGGTGATAATAACCGGTTTTTTAGGCAAGTTTTCCTGTCCTTGGATAGCGCTCCCCAGTCGTTCTAAAGAAATTGTTTCATAGCCTTTTTGTGTTAACCAACCTATTTGCCGCTCAAAGGACCTTAATGACACTGACAATTTATACAAGACAGGTGAGTCAGTTTGGATATGATGATACATTAATATGGGTAAATTCATAATCCTGATCGACGATCCCCCTCTATCCGAATAACCGCTTGATTTGCGTGCCGTCACCTATCTAACACTGAGATGCTTCCAACGTTTTTTTGCTATCGACATTTTTCAGGAAAAAAATTATACAGGGCGGTATTTTTCGTCATGGTAATTTGCCACACCTCCCGGTAGACTGCCCGCCGCTGAAGCCTTGTCGGTTGGCAATCAGCTGAATAATAGTGATAAAAACGCAGGCGATCTCTAATCGTTATGGCGTTGCTCAGGGAAGCATTCAGCTGGGCCAAATTATAGATTTTATTGTCTTCGCTCAACCTCCGAATCCTCACGCCATCGAAATCCACCATGAAATAGTCCCCATTTTGACACAAAATGTTATTGGATTTGAAATCTCTTTGCCAAACATTGCTATCGTGTAAATTTCGCAGCCACAGCGCAAGCTTTTTCAGGGCCCTGCGTTTGACCCGCTCATCGGACAAGGCGGATAAATAGGTATTAAGTTCGCATCTGTCGATCAGGAGTTCCGCGACAAAGCAGCTGAGATTATTAATGACGAAATAACCCAGGGAACGCGGCACTGCGATACCGCGCACCTCAAGGGCCCTGGACATTTTCCAACTGATTAGGCAGCGGTCTGCATGAAACCGTCTTCTGGGATGTTTTTTAATGCAGACGCCCCTGTAGGAAATCACGTGATCTCCTTTGAGGGGCTCCCCCTTTTCCAGGGCCTGCCGCAGGTCCTGCGAGTTCCATTGAAATATTTTTCTTCGGTATCCTTTCCAGTCATCGGTTTTAACCACCACAAATTCGGTACTGTTTTTACAGCATCTTTTTGATCTGGACCGGAAGCGACGATCTTGATGACGCCTCGCCGCCGCGATCACTTCCGAGATACGGGCCTTTTTTGAATGACTCAGGTTATAGCCCACTAAAAATTCAGCCACCCACGGTGCAGGATCATTCAGAGAGCAGAGACTGAAAACAAGTCGGCCGAGGTTGTTGATCCTCAATCGACCCGGCAACCAGGGCAAAAAATAAACTTCCTGGGCATCAAGGAGGTAGTACTCACCTTCAGGGCTCAAAACAAAATTTTTCCGATTTAAATCAGCATGGTAAATTCTGCGGTGATGCAAAAATGCCGCATACTGGCCAAGGCTTCTGGCATTTGCGAGGGAATTCATCGGTATATGCGATCCCAGTACCTGTTCAGTCAATACAAAATAAGATTGGGGTTGACTGATTTCTAGTTGCCCTTTTGACAGTGGCCTGGCGGCCGGTACCTTTGCATGTCTCAAACGGTGAAGGTTGCGCCATTCAGCCCATCGTCGGCGAGGCAGGAAAAAATGCCGCAAACGATCTTTTGTTCTGACAAGGGAGCTATGCTTGAGAAAGTATCCGCCAGCAGTGGTCTGAAGATAATACACCTGACGCCGGATATTTGACTTAACAACTCTGCATTCGTTGACTTCCGACATTAGGTCCTCAAAATGAAACCCCGGATTTAATGGACTTGCAGTAATTCGGTAATCGGCAAGTCCCTGGACCAGGTCGCTCTTTGAACAGGTTTTGCGGAATGCTTCATCCACCGGCAATTGTCCTTTTTGTTTGAAGCTTCGAACAGATATGTCAAAATTAACAGAAACTTACCTTTCAGGCAAGGATAATAAACCGCCGCCATTTCGGAACTCATCGCTTGCAAATATCTGATAACAATGTCATAGAGTCCCAGAAAACGATTCGCTCTTTTTTCTTTGCATTTGGCTAACCAACCGATGAAGGTATCGCAATCATTTGCTTTGGATATATTGCGGAGACCAACGATGATGGATTCGATGATTCAGGCGGCATAATGAACTTTCAGAAACCAAATCCAAGGAACAATCAAGGGCAAAGGCGAGATAAAAATAGCGGGGAGCGTCACAATGCGTAATAAAGCAGTTTGTCCAATTTTCATTGTCGGCGCTCCGCGCAGCGGTACCAATATTTTCTACCGCACATTTGCCAAACATCCCGATTTAGCCTGGATTTCAAATATTACCAAAAAAATTCCGTCTTCTCTCTGGCTGACCCGCATTATCATGCTGTTTCGTGACGATCATCGCCCGACGGAAGCCAACAACGTCTGGCAAAAATTCATAGGCAGCGACCACGAATCCCTCGGACGAGATGACGTCACAGCCGCCGCCCGCAAATATCTCCGCACCGTTGTGCAGAACAATTTGCGAATTTTCAAAAAATCCCGCTTTGTGAACAAGTGCCCCGGCAACTCAGTTCGGATGGATTTCTTGAGAGAAATTTTTCCGGATGCAATATTCATCCATATCATTAGAGACGGCAGGGCAGTCGCCTATTCCATCTTACGTTCCAGACTGGAGCACTCCGGGGCCTATTGGAGTGTCAAACCACCCGGCTGGCGGGATCTTCTAAAACTTCCGCTGGTTGATGCCTGCGCTTTGCAGTGGCAAATGACGGTAAGGGCAATATTGCAGTCGGCTAAACACTTACCGCCTGAGCAGTACATGGCGGTGAAATACGAAGACTTCGTTGCCCATCCGGTGGAAATATTTAAACAGGTCGGTAAGAAATGTAAACTCGTCTGGCAGGAAGATATGCTGCAAACAATTACCACCGGGATAAATAATCGCAATTTCAAATGGCAAACGGAGATGCAGGATATGGATAAAAATACGCTGAATGTGCTGTTGTACGATTTTTTGAAAGAATTAAGCTATCAGATATAATACGAAAAACCCCATATCGGAAAAAGAAGCTAATTTGAATTTAAGCAATTTTATGTGTGACCTGGGTCGCTGCTAAAAATATATTGCCAAAAGATTGGAATTTTATCTGTTTAAGTAAGGGTGTATGAGGAAGTGGGGATTGCGGCTATTGTTAAAGTAGGTCAGTTGCCCTTATTATCTGAGCTCTATGAACGCAAGCATTTATTCTTCAATTAAAGTACCATCCCGTCGACGGTAAGGTTCACGATGGAGATTACCTTTTTTTTCATAGGTGTAAAGAGCGTAATGGTCGGTATATCGCAGAAGGATATTGCGGTAATTTTTCATCATTGAATTAGCTGACATTTTATCGACACTCCAGGCGAAGTCGGGTGTCGGTTGGGGGGTGGTGTTATATTTTTTTTTAAGGCTGCATTTATTGGCGACGTCAATTATTTCCAATTTTTCGCCGTCATTTTGGATTCGTTTTGCGATTTCGGGGACAGATAAAATCTTTCCATTTATATCCCTGACGAACGCGCCATAGTCGGGATCGATCATGCCATAGCTGTTCTGGTTTGGAAAGAAAACCTGCACGACTATATGGCCCTGATTGTCGAAAGTTTGCAGATGGACACGTTGGACTTGATAGCCTAACTGTCTGAGGATGGTTTCGGTAAATTCGCTGGCATGGCCGCAATGAAGTTTTAGAGGCTCGTCACTCGCGAAGAAAGGCCGGTATCCGTTCTTGGCTAGATTTAATCCCTTGTTGAATATCGGATCAAATAGCGGCGCATCAGCGAGCGAATGGACAATATTACGTGAGATAAAACGAAACACCGAAATGATTTGGTCATCTTTTTTACGCTGAGAATCCTGGATTAAAATTTTGAAAAAACCAACAGTCGTATGCAGATAATATTCACCGGGATTGGGGAAATAGATTGTTTTTTGATCATAATTAATATCGGAAATATCCATTAGTCTATATTCGCCAGCGATAGGGAAGCTATCAAGTATTTTTTTGTTTTGATCACTTTCAATACCGTAATATTCAACTAAAAGGGGGACGAGCGTGTTCCAGTCGATATCCATTTTTTTGAAGATAAAAAATGGATATTGGCCACTTGGCTTTGGCGTGGTAAGGCTTGGATTATCTTCAAGCAACTTCTTGTAAGACATCCGGGTTTGGTTGCGTTGTGAGCGATAGTGCCACATTTTAAAGGACACTACCACTAATGCAATTGTTAATATCAGACATAATAATGCCATTGCACTGAAGGTGAGCTGCCGTTTGCCAAATTTAAATTGTCTAGGCCGCATAAAATGCTCTGTCTGGAAATTTAAGGATTAATCTTTTGTAGATTTTTTCGGTAACAAAAAGTTATAAATGATTTATTAAATGTGACATTTGCTAAAATTGACTCAAATCGGATGGATTTTCAATTACAGATAAAATAGAGTACCGCTTTATCAATAACTGCCCTAACATAAAAACAGTGTTAAAGATACGAAAAATTGATTCTTATCATTTCGGATTCTTTTCGAACCTGACAGATTCTCAATTACGCGCCCTCATTGGTCTTTTTCATCAGTCAGGCCCCATCGGCGATTCGGTATTGGGCGGCAGAACCGCTGTTACCCAGGCACAGCTGAATGGCATTGGAGCCGTCATCATTAAACATTACCGGCGTGGTGGACTGATGCGGTATGTTGTCAAACGCCGCTATCTTAAATTTGGAAAAACTCGAGCCCAACGCGAGTTTGAGCTGCTGGCGGTTGTGGATAGATTGGGTTTGAATGTCCCCCGGCCCATTGCGTTTGCCTATCGCGGGAGTCTCTTATACCGGGCCTGGCTGGTTACCCGCGAAATCCATCAGCCCATCTCCCTCGCCCGTTTGAGCCTGCAGGACGAAAAAAAAACCAGCATGGCCATGGAATCTGTAATTGAACAGATTGTATCGCTGATTCAAAATAACGTCCTACATGTAGATCTGCATCCCGGCAATGTGGTGGTTGATGCCGCGGGAAAAGTTTATTTGCTGGATTTCGACAAAGGTACCGTCTATTATGGAAAAAGACGAAAACTAATGAATCGTTATCTCACCCGCTGGCAGCGAGCAGTCAATAAATATGGTTTGCCAAAAGCTCTAACAGAGAGGATGCGAGATGGCCTAAAAGCGACGATGGCAGAAGCGTCAATTAAACGTTTACCCCCGACCCCGTCCATTTTGATCATATTGATGGGCTCGCTGGGAGATATTGTCAGAGCGCTTTGTCTAGTGTCGCCTATAAAATTGCATCTGCCGCAAAGCCGGATTAGCTGGCTGGTGGAAGAGCGATGGGCAGAACTGATACGGATTAATTCCCACATCGATAACGTGATTGTCTTTCAGCGAAAATGGCGTTTCACGGCAATTTGGCAACTTTACCAAAAACTGAATCATGAACATTTTGATATCGTCCTGGATCTCCAGCGTATTTTTAAAAGCGGCGTATTTTCGTTTCTGTCAGGCGCCAAACGGCGCATCGGACTTCACCGCAGCAACACCAAAGAACTGAATTGGCTCTTTAATACTGAATACATTCCCTACTACCGTGAGGATCTCCCCAAATTGAGTCTCTACCTTAAATTCCTCGAGCAACTGGGCCTGCCGGAACCGGTTGACCCGGATTTCGGATTTAGTCAATTAAACGTCAACGCGCTGGCACCGCCAGCGGTGACTGAAATTCAAGATTCGTTCATCGCGGTGGTCATGGGCTCATCCTGGGAGACCAAAGATTGGTACTTCGAAGGATATTGCCAACTTGTACAGGATATTTTGAGGGACCCCAAAATGCATGTTGTCCTTTTGGGGGATAACTCTCAGACAATCGCTGCCCGGCGACTATCAAAAAAAATGAATTCAGATAGAGTTATCAATTTAACCGGCAACTCACTGGTTGAAATGACGGCCGTACTGAAAGCGGCGGCAGCCGGCGTGGGTCCTGATTCGGGACCGGGACATCTGGCAGCTGCCGTGGGCACACCCTATGTGACGCTTTTTGGCCCAACGCCTCCCGGCCGGCATGCCCCGTATGGATGTGAACACCTGGTTGTTCAGAGCCTCAAGGACTGTCTTCCCTGCTACAAAAAGCGCTGCCCCGACCGCAACCGGGATTGCATGTACGACATAAACCCGACAACGGTGATGGAAATGCTGACTCGAGCGCTATCGGGCTAAACCGCGAAATCCACGGCTTACATTGGCTTTAAGGCGCAGATACCCCTATTCAATCAGATTGACAGGCCCCCATTCTTCTTCTATACTCCGCGCCTGAGAGCAGGTTAAAGCGCCAAGTGATATCCGATACTCATCAAATACAAATCCAAACCATCCTGGTCGCGTGCCCCAATTGGGTCGGCGATGTCGTCATGGCAACCCCCGCTTTCGAGTGCATCCGCCAAAACTATCCGACAGCTCGGATCATTGGTCTCATCCGAAAATACGCCGCGGGGGTCGTTGAGGACGGCCCGTGGTTTAACGATCTGATTGAAATGAACGATAAGACCTTGCTGGGCCTTTTTAAAGCATCCCAACGGCTACGCCGGCAGGATCCGGACCTGGCATTTGTATTGCCGCACTCATTTCGCTCGGCTTTGATTGCACGGCTTGGTGGTGTCAAAAAAATTTACGGTTACCGCCGCAATGGAAGATCCCTTTTGATGAGCGACGGCCCCCGGCCCCTTCGTCAGAACAAGCGAATCATTCCAATACCGATGGTTGATTATTATCTTGAAATATGTCGCCGGCTCAATCTTGTTGTTCCGAGGCAAACCAAACCTCGCCTCTTCTTTTCCAATTCTGTACGGAAAAAAGGAAATCAGCTTCTTGAGCGCTATGGCATTGCCAAAGAAGATACGGTAATCGGCATGAATCCGGGGGCTCGATTTGGAAGTTCCAAGTGTTGGCCGCCGGCGCATTTTGCACGGTTGGCGGAATTGTTAACCAAACGCTGGAATTGCAAGATACTGCTTTTTATCGGCCCTGGGGAAGAGTATATTGGAAACAAAATCGTAACACTCAGTGAGGCAAAAATTATAAATACCGGCCCGGATCAGGTGGATCTGGCACTCTTAAAGCCGTTAATTCAGCGATGTCGGCTCTTGGTTACCAATGATACCGGTCCCCGTCATTATGCCGTTGCCTTTGACATACCGGTGGTGGTCATCATGGGACCCACCGACCCGCGTTACACTGACAGGAATCTTGAAAAGACGATTGTGTTGCGTCGCGAGTTGGACTGCACCCCTTGTCATCACCAAAAATGTTCACTGGATCACAGCTGTATGGCTGGAATCACACCGGATGAAGTGCTAAATGCCATAGAACAATTGCTAAAGGAGCTTTCCTGATCGATGGAAGGGTCTTATTACCGAAAAAAATGGTTATCCCTAAAGGAGCACATCATCACCCAACAGGATGTTGCGCGTCTTTCCCAACAAATTGCCTATTCGTTTATGGACGCTTACCTGAAGGACTGCCATTACGAAGCGGATTATATTGATCTTTTGTGTGAAATGACAACGGTATCGGTAGATACCGATTTGAATGGTATCGCCGCCCAGGCCCTGTTCAGTATCATCATCGAAAGCCTATGCGATGATTTTGAAGACCTGCAGACGGAAACCTATAATCGCGTCATGGCCCAGATCATCACATTTTGCCGCCGGCTTCGTGCGGGCAGAGAATTAGACCGGTCTTTGACAAAATTCAATCTCAATTCCCAGGATAATCTCCTCGAACGAATCGCAAAAATTCGGCTGGACAGCAAGGTATTGTCCCACCACCAAAAGATCACTAAAATTCTGCTTTTGTCGCGCGTGACGATCGGAGCCGATATTGCCATTACCAGCATTGTCATTCAACGGCTGATGCAATTATTTCCATCCGCCGAACTGGTGTTGATCGGCGGCAGTAAACTCGATGAAATCTATGGTGGTAATTCAAAGATTCGACTGTGCCGGGCACCTTACAACTGCAGTGGTGGATTACTCGATCGATTGTCCAGCTGGCAGACGGTGTTGCATATAGTCGATCAGGAACTGGCCGCTTGTCCCCTGGAAAATACCATTTTGATCGATCCGGATTCGCGCTTATCACAACTCGGGATGCTGCCCATTATCGACCTGGGTCACTACTTCTTTTTTGACAGTCGTTCGGAGAACTCTTATGCCGGTAATTTAGCGATGGCGCAATTAACCAACGCCTGGCTGAATAAATTAGCGGGGGAGGAGAATTTTTGTTATCCCACGATTTGGCTGCTTCCATCCAATATTCAAAAAGCTGCCCGACTGTATGCCAAACTGAAAAATAACGGCGCCGGCAAAGTTATCGCCATTAATTTCGGTGTCGGTGGAAATCCCCGCAAGAGCGTGGGAACGCGCCTGGAGCGGGAACTATTACTGACCCTTTTGCAGGAACCGAACACTGTCTTATTGCTGGATAAGGGCTCTGGTGAGAGGGAACTGCAAAGTTCCAACGCGCTCCTTGCCGAAATCCAGGCCAAAGGATATGCCCGCCATGATGCAATATTTGAAACGCAATTGGACACCAACCTCAACTGGGGTGTCATCGGCTTGCAGACCCGCATCGGCGAGATTGCCGCCATTATCGCAGAATCTGACGAGTATATCGGCTACGATTCTGCCTGTCAGCACATCGCAGCGGCACTGCAAACCCCCTGTCTGACTATTTTTGCCGGTTCCAACAACATGCGGTTCATTCGGCGCTGGAGTGCCTTTGGGGTCAACAGCTGCCGAATGGTTCATGTCGATACATTGTCCGACCCGACCGCCATCGATGTGGAAGACATTATCATCCGCATAATGCATGAAAGAAGGATGCGGACGGTTTAACCGGAAAGTATCGCTTATCGTGTTAGGCGAAATAAAATAGTGGCGTAATGAAAGTAAAGAAAAAACAATCCGCTCTCCTATCAATAGCATTCCTTATTATCTGTGCGGCATTCGTTTTGTCTTATCATGCTGTGGATAATTCACTGACCCAGGAAGACAGGCAATATATCCCTTTATACTTAAGTGATGTCGTACCTTTGCCAGAAAATCCAACATATAGAGATGAGTTGCGTTACATTATTGCGGTTCAACGTTCTGTCCTAAATATAGCGCCAAGAAATGATGGTTTGCCATTTGGTCAAAAAAGAGAACCGAAAGAACTCTATACAGCAAAAACCGGCTCATGCTTTGACAGGAGCAGGGTTATTGAGAAAATATTCAGATATTCTGGCTTTAAAACCAGGCATGTTTCCATATATTCTAAAGAAAATACACATTCCGCAGTAAAGTCACTCATTACGCCTGGCGTTTCATCTCACGCTGTAACAGAGGTTTTAACAAAAAATGGATGGTTAATTGTTGACTCAAATGCACCTTGGGTTTCAACGGATACAAATAATCAGCCCGTATCAATTGACAATATTCAACTAAGCATAGACAACTCTGTTTACATCAAGTGGGATAAAGAACCACCGACAAGCATCTATGCAAAGCCATTTACCTTTGTTTTCGGGTTGTATTCAAGGCATGGCTATTTTTACCCACCATATAATTTTGTTCCTGACATTAATTATGGTGAAATCGTTCAAAATGAACTGGGCTTTCTGTTTTGATCAAACTGGCCGTTTCGGTGACCAACGGCGGCGCTAACCCTGAACCTTTGAACCCTAAACCCATGAACGGTTGAACATGAAAATCCTCTTCCTCTATCCCAACGTCGGTTCCCAGTTAGGATTCAACTACGGCATCGCCCATTTGTCGGCGGTGCTCAAACAGGCCGGACATGATGTTGCCCTGTGGCAACTATGTGACGACATTGAGCCGCTGCCTTCCGAAGAACAGTTTATAGGCCGCTTGAGACAGGAAGCAGCGGATATCATCGGTTTTTCGGTCGTCACTAACCAGTGGCCTTACACAAAGACACTGGCCGCATGGGCACGTAAGGCCGTAGACGTACCCCTGGTATGCGGTGGTATCCACACCATGGCAGCTGCAGAGGAGATTTTGCAGTCCCAGGTATTTGACTTTATCATTCGGGGGGAGGCGGAAGAGGCCTTTGGTGAATTTGTCGATAAGCTAAGCAAAAACCAGGATCCTTCGGAGGTTAAGAATCTGGGCTTTTTACAAAACGGCGAATTGTGCCTAAACCCCTTGAGGCCCTTACCGGATTTAAAAAAATTGCCGTTTAAAGATTACACGATTTTCGATTTTCAGAATATCATCAATACCAAAAACGGCTGGGTGGGTTTGATGGCCTCCCGCGGCTGTCCCTTTTCCTGCACTTACTGCTTTAATCATCAATTGGTTTCCCAATATCGCGAAGATCTGCAATGCAGTTTCAAGGGTCTGAACTACATCAGACATTTCTCAGTTGAACAGTTGATGAGCGAAATCGAATATCTGCAGGGCAAATACCAAAATATCTCAATGTTTATCCTGGACGATGATCTTTTCACTTTTTATCGTCCGTATGTTGAACAATTCTGCGAGGCCTACAAAAAAACTAGCTCCCTACCCTTCGTAGTCAATGCCCATGTGGGTTTTTTCGATGAAAATAGAGCGCACAGCCTGGCGAGCGCCGGCTGCAAAATCGTAAAATTCGGTGTTGAAAGCGGCAGTGAACCCATTCGGCGCCGCATCCTCCAGCGTCGTATGAAGAATGAGGAAATTATCAAGGCCGTTAAAACCGCTCACAAATACGGACTGCACACCTCAATTTTTTTGATGATCGGATTGCCCGGTGAAACTCGTGCCGATGTCATGGCGACCATCCAATTGATGGCCGAGGCTCGACCCGGACGTTACCGCTGGTCGTACTTCTTTCCATTCCCAGGCACCAAAGCTTATGAAATCAGCCAACAGGGAGACCATATCGATCATGAAAAAATGGCTCGCATGGAAAACTTTACCGACGGTTCCTGTCTCAATTTCGGTAAAGAACATAATCTGTTCCTGAAAAAGGTCGGTCGCATTATGCCCTGGTTCGTCAATGCCCATTCAAACCTCCCGGTGGCGAATTTTTATCGAAAGAAAGTTAAAGACATCCTGGCATTGGATGAGAAATCCTGGGAGAAAAGATCGGCGTCCATCGAACAGGAAGACAGGGAAATATCAGAAAAGTTTGTCAGCCAGGAGCTCAGCCACTACGCAATCAAATACAACCGCTTTATGGGCGTCATATCGGATTATTTTTCGACCGAGGATTAGCTCTGTGGAAAAACGATATCCTGCTTTTAATTACCAAGAGATAAAACGTGATAAAAAGCACCAAGGACCGAGATGATGTTCTGACCACCACATTTCTCAGCGAAAAGGCGAATCTCGTCGCTCACGAAATCGCTGGCTCGGGCGTTGGGTGAACAAATCACCAGGATCTTGGCCGAATTTTCCAGATGATCTCATATGGACCCGTTATACTCCACTCCGGTGAGATCTTCTTCGTCGCGGAAGACCACCAGGCGGTGTTGGGGAACCGGAAGATCCTTAGGCGACGCGGAGTCCTCTAAAGCTTTTTATAGGGCGCGAGCAAAGATGATATCCTTGCGCGAGTAGCTGATGAGGGCATCGTAGGGATTTAGGAAAGATAGAATTGGATCAGCGGTGCGGGCCCTTGTTTGCAGCTTCCCAAATTCGTTGGTATTTCGGACGAACACTTTTGTCCAGTTCATCCTTTAATCTCTCCTGGGTTAAATTCCCCGCAGCTTGCTGCGATACAAGTGAGTTAAATCCTAAAAACATGATACTCTGCGGCTTGCCGCGGAGGGATTTCATTTCCAGTGGCAAGTCCAACGCAATTATTTTATCCTGTACATCAGCAAGATCGCGCATGAGATGGGCTACATTTAATCCGGAGACCGGTTTTTCAAGATTTATGAACATCGATAAAAAAGTGTGTTTTTATGACATCACAATCAGAAAGAAGCTTGCCAGACTGTCATGAATACCTTATGTTGTTGGGCGCCGGTGAGATAAGCACTTAATTGCTAACAAAGAATTTCATTAGCCAATAAAGTCTGGGAATAATCAAAAAGTTTAACAATGCTTCATCGAAACAACGATAATACCTTAGATTACAACCACAAAGCACCGGCGCTGTGGGGCTGGACCACCTATCTGAGTATTGCCATCGCAATATTAATTCTTGCGGGTGCATCAACCATGGTGGATCTCAAACAAATCTGGCGTGAAATTGCAGCCTGTGACAAACGTTTTGTCTTGCTCGGGGCTGTGGCACATTATGCAACCTATATTGTGCGCGGCATGCGCTGGCGGCGATGTTTGATACATCTGCCGATAACTGCCGGAAATAGCAAATTCGGACTTCTCGTCTTTTTCTATAATTTCGTGGATAATCTTGTGCCGGCCAAACTAGGCGATGTGTATGCCGCCCATCTTGCTCGCATTAATTTTAAAATTCGACGATCGGCCGCCTTGGGCTCCATCGTCTTTTTAAGAATGCTCGATGCCTGGATTATTCTGGTGATAGCCTCACTGGCATCCTGGATCCTGTTCGCTGCCAGTCTGCCCTGGACGGTCATCTGGAGTCTGATCGGCGGCTGCATCATCGCCGTCGGTGCCAGCACCATTATGCTGATGTTTTTTCTGTTCAAGAGGAAGCTTCCCGGTTGGGTACCGGAGAAAGTTCAGCGAATGATCAGGGCATTTCACACCGGGATGTGGCCCAGGCCAAAAGAAATATTACCGATAGTTGTCTTAACGGCGATCATATGGACTTTAGAAACAGCCTGGATTTATTCATTGACACTGGCTTTTGAATTGCACATCGGTTTTGCTGAAGCGGTTTTTCTGACAATGATACCGCTGCTGGCATCGGCCTTCCCGTTCACGCCGTCCGGCGCCGGAGTTGTCGAAATTACGCTGTTCAGCTGTTTGCGGGTATTGGGAATATCAACACCCATCGCAGGGTCTCTAACGGTGGTCAACCGGTTTATCGACTACTGGCTTCACATCGGTTTGGGCTTGCTGACATGGGCCCTTCGGCGAATTATCGGATTGCGTACCTGGCGTGATATGCCGTTTAAAGATTTGCCAAAAGATGATCCGGCAGATATCTCCGCCGATCGGGAGATTTGTCATGACAATTAATCCCGTTCTGCTTTTTTGGATAAGTTTCTCTGTTGATAAAGATATGGATCACCCGCCATTAATTGATCCAGCATATCTATTAAAATACCTGTAGGCGGGATTGAAAATTTATAAAAAATAGTCCAACAAAAATCATTAGAAAAGGAAATTTACCGCATGACGATAATAGGTTCCGTACCAAGAAGATGTGTGAATCTTCCGCCGGGCAGTTTTGTAACCCTGATTCGCTCTATCTTAGGCGGAAACCGGCCGGAAGCGACCATTGAAAAATTCCATGAGGAATTCGCAAACTGGCTGGGTGCTTCCCATGCACTGGGGACATCTTCCGGCCGTTCAGCGTTTCAGCTGGCACTGCAAGCCTTGGAAATGAAAAAAGGCGCTGAGATCATATTCCCGGTATTTACGTTTCCGGTGATACCTTTAGTGGCGAAACTACTCGGTTATCAGCCGGTATTTTGCGAGGTTGACCCGAAGTCGTACAATTCGGGCCCCGAACACATTGAGCCGAAAATAACCGACAACACTGGGGCTATCTTGGCCACCCATCTTTTTGGTCAGCCGTGTGCCATCCGCGAAATTGCAGATTTGGCCCATCAACGAAATCTCCATCTTCTGGAAGATTGCGCCCATGCTTGTGGCGTCAGGGTTGACGGCCGGCAAGTAGGCACGTTTGGGGACATCGGCTTGTTCAGCTTTGCTGAGGGTAAAAATATGCCCTGCTTTGGCGGAGGGGCGATCGCCACTTCCGACGATAATATAGCTCAAAGAGCCCGCCAAATACTGTCTCAGGCTTCTGTACCGTCAAAGGATGCCATCACAAAAACAGCTTTTTCGGTCTGGTTCAAATGGCTGCTGACCCGGCCTTTTATTTTCGGCTTAACAGTATATCCGGCATTGCGCCTTAAGCTGTTGCTGGGACAGCCGCTAATGGATTCCGTCGGCGGCGATCAATTGCTCGAAACGTTTAAAAACTCGAACCCACTCGTCAGTCGTATGAATCATCTCCAGGCAGCCGTGGGCTTACTTCAGCTCAATCATATCGATACATTTAATGAAGGCGCCCGACGCAATGCCCGCATACTGACGGAGGAATTAGGCGAGGTGCCGGGTATCGAGGCACCGGAGACAAAGGAAGGAGATCACATCTTCGTCTACTACCCTCTGAGAGTAGAGCCGGAAAATCGCGATGACCTGCGCCACTATCTTTTGAAACATGGTTTTGACTCAAAAACTTCTGATATGTACGATTGCACGGCCCTCAGGCTGTTCCAGCCATCTGAAGACCGCCAAAGGAGTCAAAATGTAAGAATGGAGGCTTCCATTCTGGAAATCTGCGTGTATCCGGTCATCGCGCAGGCTGAAATGCGTCGACTGGCTCGCATAGTCCGCGCCTGGGCGGGTTTGCCGGAAAATCAGCGACCAGCAACTAAGCTAGGAGTATGAGGAAGGTCCCTCGAACGGGTCGGAGTATCACTCTGCTGTTGATGGCTAATTCCCAGGCGGAGACTTTTGGTAGAGGATGTATTTCATCGTCGATTGTCGATGGATCTTTTTATAGCCTTCCGGCACCTCACATCCGCTGTCTTTGGCGATGAGGAGATATTCGTTTCCCATCGCAGGGGTTAAACTGACTCTGTAAAACCGCATCATATCGGCAAACAGCCAGTCGTCATATATCATGTCTGCCGGACAGACCGAGATCGTGATCCGTTCAGGGAGCTTAATATTTTGCAGGTAGATATCCCTGTAAAAAGGCATTCGTTTTTTATTTTCATCCTTTTTATAAAGCATACTGGTGAAAGCCGCTGTAAAAAAAACCACAGCGGTTACAACGACCCCGATTCGCACGGTGCGCTTATTATTTATTAACCCTTCTATGTTATCGGCAATCCGATCTGAAAGGAAGGCCAGACTCAGGACATAAAACGGATAGGATTGGAAAATATAGCGAGTATGCTGACGGGTGCTGATTAAAAATGGTAGACTGCTGGCCAGTCCGATGAGTAAAAAAAACAGGGCTGGCCGATCAAATCGAATTTGACGAAAAGATAAACGCGCTAGTAGCATTAAAAAACCGGCAGCCAAAACCGGAACCGCCATCTCAGCTGCCCAACGTTCAACCAGATACCAGTGGGTATCACCGGCCGAACGTTCGCTTTTTAGGCTGGCCATAACCTGATTTTTCCAAAAACCACGCCAGAAATCCTCGCTGTCAGGGAACAGATAAAAAGTTGACACAAAAAGGATTGCAAAGGCAACCAACGCCAAAACGGTGGCGATTGCGGCCTTTGAAAGTTTTGATTTTAACACCAGACAGCCCAAGATCGGAACGGCAAAGGTGAAAAAGGCCACCGGACCTTTGGCGATAAATCCGAGATAGATCAACACCCCGGACAACAGGCTGAAAAGGATCCTGTGCTGATGGCCAACCACGCTGCGATAGGCGGCATAGGTGGCCACCATCGCCAGCACAGTAAAGGTACTGACGAGACGGTTTATCTGCATCATATAGGTAAATATTGGCAGCGGCACCATTAACAGCATCGGCCACCAAATGCCTGACGGTGGCAACTGATAATCTTGCCGTACCCGCTGCCAGAACCATGCCATACAACCGAGTATAGATAGACCGACAAAAAATCCGTAGAAGGCTTCCAGATACGGCCCATCTCCAAAAAGCCTGAAAAAATGAGACTGAATCCAGAACACCAGGGGCGGATGCTCATGGAATACAGGATGAATGGTATCATCCAGGTAAGGTTTCCAGAAGGTTCCCACTCCGTCCGCCATGTTTCTGGCGACCGAAGCATACTCGACACCATCGCCATGTATCCCCAGCCGCAGCAGCTTGTGGCCAATCAACAAAAAGTAAAGCGTTAGCACAAATAGGATTAGAATTTTTTGGGATGACAATCGTGGAAGCATAACTGATTTCTTAAAAAAGATATAAATTCCGCTTGCTGGTCTCCAAAAGAGACCTTCACACCAACGACGATAAGCGGCAAGGGAAAGGGATTCTGGGGGGATAGCCGAACGAGGTCCTTTTCCGTGGTGATCAGATATCGGGCATCGGCATCTTCTGATTTTGACTGAATGTAATTTAAATCAGCGGTCGTGTAACGATGATGATCTGAAAATTCCAGAAATCCTTTGGCATTGAGCCCATGTTCCAATACCGTATTGTGAAAATCAGCGTTGTGTGCAATACCGGAGAAGCCCAAGATCGGTTCTCCGATCAAGCTTCCGAGATCTATCCGTGAATTTTGGTGGGTCGTCCCATTATTCGGGAT
The DNA here is from genome assembly GCA_050124355.1 of Desulfobacterales bacterium. Classification (GTDB taxonomy): domain Bacteria; phylum Desulfobacterota; class Desulfobacteria; order Desulfobacterales; family JAFDCJ01; genus JAFDCJ01. The sequence goes on from JASFFJ010000003.1 coordinate 28,694, forward strand.
TGGCCCTTCGCTTTTGATCGCATAAAATTCGGGAACGTGGCACGATGTAAATATCCGATGGAGAGGCAAAAACTTCTTTAGCAATTCAATTAAGGGCCTAACAGTATCATTTCTGCCGGACCGGCAGCGGGTCAGAATACAGGCGCTTCCGCGCGCCAGCGATGATATCGGTTCTCGTAAGGTTCCCCTGGGCAGCAGATGACGATTGCCGAACGGATGCATACCATCCAAAAGAACCAAATCTATATCTCTTTTCAGCCTTAAATGCTGAAAACCGTCATCGAGTACAATGACATCTGAATGAAATTCGTTTACCGCCAGCATACCGGCTGCATACCGGTTTTTGCCGACGATCACCGGTATTCCTCTGAGAGCGCGGGCAATCATGAAGGGTTCGTCACCGGCCTGCTCTGGCTCCATATGAATCGATTGGCCGTCGCTGACAATACCGCCGCGGCCTTCAGCGCCGCCGCGGTAACCCCGGCTAACGATCGCAGGATTGTACCCCAAGCGCTTAATCTCCCGGACCACATACATCGTCATCGGGGTCTTACCGGTGCCTCCTACCGTTAGATTGCCGATGCAGATTACCTTGCATGGCAGTTGGTGGGATGGTAATAGGCGTTGCCGATACGCATATTCTCTAAGTTCTTGCACGAAACCATAAAATAAAGACATCGTGTAAAGCACCGGGGCCAGAGAAAAAAGAGGGGCTTTACCTTCCTCGTTCATGATGGCTTCAACATGTTGCCTAAGATACCGATAAACGTTCACAGAACTTTTCTTCATTCCTTAGTTGATCAATCCAACATTTATTATTTCGACAACCAACCGGGTTTGGAGCGATTTTGCAATAGAACAATGATCTTCACCATTCCATTCTGAACGTATTGCATTGCGTATCGATTAAGCGCTACAGGCGTCCAAGACCATTGGCTTCCGGCTGGCTACCTTTAATGTGGTTGTCGGCGAACTGCATCCGGTATAGTTTATAATACTCCCCTCGGCGAGCAAGTAGTTGTTCGTGCACGCCTTTTTCCACAATCCGACCATCCTCGATGACGAGGATACGGTGTGCGTAGCCGATGGTAGATAACCGGTGGGCAATGATAAACGTTGTGCGACCTTGCATTAAATTCCCCAAGGCTTTTTGAACCAATGTCTCCGACTCCGAATCAAGTGACGACGTCGCTTCATCAAGGATTAATATCGGCGCGTTTTTTAAAAGGGCCCGTGCTATGCAGATACGCTGTTTCTGTCCCCCGGAAAGCCTTCCGCCAAGCTCTCCGATCGACGTGTTGAAACCGTCGGGAAAGCTAGCAATAAAATCATAGGCATAGGCATCCTTGGCCACCTGGATGATCTGCTGTTGGCTGGCATCCTGACAACCATAGACAATATTGTTGTGCACGCTATCGTTGAACAAGATGGGTTCTTGCGTTACGACGGCGATCTGCTGTCGCAAGGCGCTAATCGATAGGTTTCGAATATCAACATCATCAATTAAAACGGCACCTTCTGTGACATCGTAAAATCGGGGGATGAGATTTACCAATGACGTTTTGCCGCCGCCACTCATGCCGACCAGCGCGACAATTTCACCGGATTTAACTGTCAGGTTGATGTCTTCGAGCACCATGGTGGTATCATACTTAAAAGAGACCTTATTGAACTCGATATAGTGGGGGCCGCGAGCGATTCGAATGGGTGACGGTGCTTCGATAATGTCGGATTTTCGCTCCAGAATATCAAAAATGCGCTCAGTGGCGGCCAGGCCTCGTTGGATGGAATTATTCAATTTGCTTATTTTTTTAAGTGGCTGATAAAGGAATCCAACTGCCGTCAAAAACGACATAAAGGTCCCAAACGAGTAGGTTCCGGCAATAACATCCTTGCCGCCGTACCAGATAATGAATGCGATACCAGCACCGCCCAATAGTTCCATTATCGGTGAGGACATCGCTCTTACGCGGGCTTCCTTCATTTCCAACCTGAAAATTTTACGTGATTTTTCCGCAAAACGCTTTTTTTCGTGATCTTCCATGCCGAAAGCTTTCACAATCTTGGTACCCAAGAGAGTTTCATGTAAAAAAGCGCTCATATCCGCCAGGGCCTCCTGGGCCCCTAATCGCACCCGTCTAATTTTACGCCCAAAATGAAAGATGGGGAATGCCGCAAGCGGTAGGACAACAAATGCGTAAATTGCCAGTTTGGGTATCAGGAAGAACGTCACGGACAGCAACCCGATGATCGTAAAAAAATCCCTGATGGAGCCGGTAATCGCGGAAGTAAACATGGATGAGATAACGGCAACGTCGTTGGTTATGCGGGACATGAGATCACCGGTTTTTTCCCGCTGAAAAAATGCCAATGGCAGCTCCTGAATATGATCGTAAAGCCGATTTCGCAAACGCATGATAACGGTCTGGCCAATATGGTTTAAAAGATAAGATGACCCATATGCCGCAATGCCTTTGGTAAGAAATACCGCAATAACAAGGAGGGGTATCAGTATCAGCATCTGGGTGTCTTTTTGCTCAAATATTTTTTCAACCGCCGGTTTTACCAGATAGGCGGAGGATGCCGTCATGGCCGCTACGACGGCGGAGCAAAAGACGGCAAGTGCAAGTTTGAGGCCGCTGTCTTTGATTAAAGACAGCAATTCTTTATGCCGTTCGCTCAGTTTCGGTAGTGCGATCCTATTCATTATTAATCCATTTATCGAGTCAGCATCTCCAGCGCAAGGTCCGCCACCCGTTCCGATGCCCTGCCACCACCCAGCATATCCCGCAGGGCGATCAACTGATGCTTTAAATGATTAATTTCCTCCTCATCCTTCAGCATGTTCTGAATTGCCTGGGCAATGTTATCCCCCGTGGCATTCTCCTGTAACAATTCCGGGACTAGCTCCCGGCCGGCTACCAGATTTACCAAACCGACGTTGGGTACCCGGATCAATGCCTTGCCCAGCCAGGCACTTACCGGGGATACTTTATAGATAATGACCATGGGGATGCCGAAAATTGCGGCCTGGAGCGTCACGGTACCGGATGCCGCCACAATTGCATCACAGCGTTCGAACACCTTTTCGACACCATCTGAAATCACTTCCACCTTCGCTCGCAAATGATGTCCCTCGATCACAGCTTGAATCCGATCGCGTTCAACGGAAGGAGCGTGGGAGATGATAAACTTCACCTGGCCAAGTCTTTCAGTTAAGATATTGGCGGAATCCAGCATAACAGGAAGATGTCGGATAATTTCAATGTCACGAGATCCCGGTACCAGGCCGATAACGGACTTGACACTTGGGCTGGCCTTCGATGTCGGGCCGCCTGCAGGCAGATCAGCGTCCAGCAAGGGGTGACCTACGTAGGTTACCGGGACATTGTGCTCTTGGTAAAATCGCTGCTCAAAGGGTAAAATCACGGCCATATGGTCGACGAGCTGACTGATGCGTTTGACCCGACCCTGGCGCCATGCCCATATCTGCGGGCTGATATAGTACAAGACGGGTATATCGAGTTTTTTGGCAACAGCGGCGATATGAAGGTTAAAATCCGGAAAATCAATGAGGATGAGAAGATCGGGCTTTAAGCTTATTAGCAGATTCTTGATCTTTGCCCGGGCCCGTAGGATCGCAGGAATTTTGACAAAAACTTCCGTGATTCCCACAACGGTCAGCTCGGAGGCTTCCACCACAATCCGCACACCGGTGCGTCTGAGAGCTTCTCCGCCCATACCGCAGAAAAATAGTGTGGGCATTTTTTTTTGCATGGCTGAAACCAGTTTGGCACCGTGCTGATCGCCGGAGACCTCACCGGCTAAAATTGTCACACAGAATGGTTTCTCACCCGGAGTCATCTGTATTATTCCCGTTGCGACGGCCTAGGATTCCCGAATCGCCGAGTGGCTGCATTAATTTGATCCATTATACTCAATGCAACCACCAGGGCTTTTCGTCCTTCATAGCCTGAAACCACCGGGGTTTTGCGAGTGCAAACGGCTTCTATGAATGAGGCCAGTTCATCTTCCAGTACATCTGCTTTGGAAATTGAAAGCTTCCGAATATTCATTCCGGGTATCACACCACCGGCATGCTTTTCGTCCCGCCGAATAACAGTGATTTCACGACCGGCAAAATCCACGGATAAATATGAATCTTTCTGGAATAATCTTATTTTTCTTTTATCTTTGACTGATATCCGACTGGCGGTCACATTAGCCACACATCCGTTTTCAAATTCCAGCCGGACATTGGCGATATCGGCATGCGCACAAACAACCGGAACCCCCGAGGCATGGATACTCTTGATCTCGGATTTGACCACGTTTAGTATGATATCAATATCATGGATCATGATATCGAGCACCACGCTCACATCGGTGCTGCGGTTTTTAAATATACTCAACCGGTCTGCTTCAATAAACATCGGGTTATGAACAATATCTTTGAGCGCTATCACGACCGGATTAAATCGCTCCAGGTGTCCGATCTGCAAAATCCGACGCTTTGACTCTGCAATTTCAATCAATTCATCCGCCTGTTCGAGACTGGTTGTCATGGGTTTTTCAATTAGCACATCTACATTGTGATTGAGAAATGCTGCACCCACGGAATGATGCGATTCTGTCGGTACCACAACACTGACGGCATCAACATTTCCGAGCAAATCCCGATAATCGGTCAAGGCGCATGTTCCTAATGAGGCGGCGACATTCTCTGCCCGAGACTTAACAATATCAACCACTGCAACCAGCTGTGCGTCTTTCATGCGGGAATACTTCTCAGCATGAAATTTGCCAAGATAACCCACCCCGATCACCCCCACGCGGATTTTCTTCATAAGAGGTCAGCTCCAGTTTTGAATTAAAAACAAAGGGGGATCGGTGATCCCCTAATCATAAGTGTCGGGTATTAGTGTTCAGTTGTCAGTCCAATTGTTGGACGCCGAAGCGGCCAGTTTTGTCGAAAAAGAATCTTAGGCCCTTCGGAGTTAATGTAAAGTATCAGAAATGCGGATATTTGGATCCTAAAACCTAAACACTGAAACCCGCTTACAATCCCGTCTGAAGCAAAGCATAAGCAGGAAAATCTTCAGTTCACCGGGTGATGCCCCGTTGGGAGGATTTAATAAAATTTATGAAATTCAGTACTTCCGGTAACTGATCCACTTCGGCCTGGGATCTTTCAATGGCTTCATTGACTGTGATCCCAATGCGGAAGAATATACGGTAAACCTTTTTCAAAGCATTTACAGTGGTCTCGGGAAACCCGTGACGCTTGAGTCCTACTCGGTTAGGTCCGAAGAGTTTTGCCCGATCACCGGCGGCAATCACATATGGTGGAATGTCTTTGGGCACCCCCGATTTCCCACCGATATAGGCGTGTTCTCCGATTCGAACATATTGGTGAATGGCAGCCAAGCCTCCCACAGTTGCATAATCCCCGATGTCGATGTGACCGGCTAAAGTCGCATTGTTTGCTAGAATCACCTTGCGGCCCGTCCGGCAGTCGTGGGCCACATGGCTATAGGCCATAAGCAGATTCTCTTCACCGATTTCAGTCACTCCACTGCCGAATTCAGTCCCCCGATTGATGGTGGCAAACTCTCGAATCACGGTACCGCGCCCGATTTTGACGTAGGTTTTCTCGCCTTTGAATTTGATGGCCTGGGGCTCGGTCCCAACCGAAGCATACTGAAAAATATGGCAATCAGCTCCAATGGATACATAGGGGTCCACAATAACATGGGGGCCAATAACCGTCCCCGAGCCCACCGAAACATTGTTTGCAATGACGGAGTAGGGACCGATATGAACGCTGACATCGATTTCTGATTTGGAATCTACAATGGCGGTCGGATGTATCATTTATTCTCTCCAAATGAAGCCATCAACTCAGCCTCTGCAGCCAGTTGGCTATCAACGGTGGCGGTGCCAGTCATTTTAGCGACTTTTGATCGAAATTTTAAAATTTTGGCTTCGAATATGATCTGATCACCGGGTACAACTGGTCTGCGAAATCGGACTTTATCCATCCCCATAAAGTAAATGAGACGATTTTGTTGTTCGACGGATCCGGTCAAATAGGCAAGAATTCCACCTGCCTGTGCCATGGCTTCAATGATGAGCACACCCGGCATAATCGGTCTGCCCGGAAAGTGTCCCTGGAAAAAAGGCTCGTTGATCGTGACATTTTTCAATGCCGTTATCTTGTCTCCGGGAATCACCTCCGTAACACGATCAATTAGCAGAAACGGATAGCGATGCCCCAATAATTCCATGATACCCTGAATGTCATAGTTCGATTCCATTTTTTTAATCCATTTTTTGTTTAAGCATTTTCAAGCGCTTTTCCAACCCCGATAGCCGCTTGTTTAATTCCGGCAATTTCGGAATAATACGCTGGACCCGAAGCCATAATCTATGGGGCATTTCCGGTATTCCGGAAGATACAATCTGGCCGTCGGGTACCGATTTTCCAACACCGGTCTGGGGACCGACAATAGCACCATCCCCGATGGTCAAGTGCCCGGCAACGCCGGCCTGCCCTGCCAGAATGGCATTGTTGCCAATGGTCACGCTGCCGGAGATGCCGACCTGGGCAATCAGGACGGTATTTTCGCCGACAATAACATTGTGGGCGACATGCACGAGGTTGTCGGTCTTAACCCCCCGACCGATATGGGTTTTGCCGAATGTAGCCCTATCTACGGTATTGTTGGCTCCGATTTCAACATCATCAT
>JASFFJ010000004.1:0-34565 GCA_050124355.1 Desulfobacterales bacterium
AAGCTGGGTCCAGAAGCCGGCACCGATCGGCAGGATGTCATCGTTGAAATCATATCCCGGATGATGCAGAGAGATAGCCGCTGGTGTTGGCGCGGTGCCGATGAAAAAATAACATCCCGGGCAGGCCTGCAGCATGTAGGTAAAATCTTCACTTCCCATTCTTGGTTGGTCAAGGTCGGTAACATTTTCGACACCGGCAAACTGAACGGCTTGAGTCCGAAGAAAATTGGTTTCGGCAGTGTGATTGACGGTTGCATCGTAGCTGCGCTCATAGTTGACCGAGGCGGTCATTCCGAAGCTTTCAGCTTGAAAGTTGGCAATTTCAGCAATCCGCTTTTCGATAAAATCACGGGTTGTCGGATCGAAAGAACGGATCCCGACAACCAGTTCAACTTCGTCTGGAATAATGTTACTGGCCGAACCGCCATGAAAAGAGCCAACCGTGATGACCGCCGGATCAAAAGCCTGAATATTGCGCGACACAATGGTTTGCAGCGCCATGACAATGCTCGCCCCGGCCACGATCGGATCGGCGGTACTTTCCGGTTCGGCGCCGTGGCCACCGCGTCCATGCAGGGTGATCCTGGCTTCATCGACCGCGGCCATGATGGGGCCGTCACGAAGAGCGAATTGGCCCAACGGCAACGTCGGATCGTTGTGCAAAGAAAATACCGCATCGCATGGAAACAGCTCAAACAGCCCCTCTTCCACCATCATTTTTGCCCCACCGCAATTTTCTTCGGCCGGCTGAAAGATCATATGGACAGTACCGTCAAACCGGCGCCGTTTTGCAATTGCTTTTGCGGCGCCCAATAGCATCGCCATGTGCCCGTCATGGCCGCAGGCGTGCATTTTGCCCGGATTTTGGCTGGCATAGACCAAATCTGTCCGTTCCCTGATCGGTAACCCATCCATATCGGCCCGAAGACCGATGGCGCGGCTTGACCTGCCGTTTCGCAAGGTGCCGACAACAGCAGTTTTAGCAAGTCCGCGATGTACCAGGTATCCCAACGCTTCGAGATGATCCCCAACCAACTTAGCAGTGCGCGTTTCCTCCAGGCCGATTTCGGGATAGCGGTGCAATTCTTTACGAATTGCTTTCATTTCAGAAAGATCAACCCTGATGTCATCCGGGATGTTCATGCCAGGGGGGGTCCTCTCAACTTAGTTTTTTGGCAGATCTAAGCGGTTAATGTTGGAATTCTGTTTTCAAAATAACGAAAAATAACAACCAGGATGCCGGTCAGGCACAAATAGATCAGCGATAGCAATAGCAAGGGTTCATAAATCACATAGGTGTCCTGACGGATTTTGGATATTACCGCGTAGACGTCGATGACCGTAATCGTGGCCACCAACGGGGTGGCTTTCAATTGCAAAACAACTTCCCCGTTGAGAGTTGGCAGGGCCCGCTGAACAGCGCGCGGCAACCAGATTCTGCGCAGCATGGTGAACGGTTTCATGCCGTAGGCACGCGCCGCCTCAAGTTCGCCATAGGGCACACCGGCAAAGGCACCGCGCATGACTTCGCCCTCATAACCGGCAAAGGACAGGGTCAATGACAGCACTGCATAGGGCCAGGCTTCGCGCAGATAAGGCCACAGAAAAGAATCCCGGATTTGTGGAATCTGCGGAAACAGCGATCCGAGTCCGTAATATAGCAGCCAAAGCTGGAGCAATAGCGGTGTGCCGCGAATGATCGTGCAAAACCCTTGGCTCATCATGGTCAGCGGCTTGGGGCCGGTTACCCGAACAAGGCCGAGGGGGACGGCAAGCAGAAACCCCAGGAAGCTGGTAACCAAAAGAATGAGGAGGGTTTTCCATATGCCGGTAAGCAGAAGGCCAAAGTAGTTGGGCAGCCAATACCAACGCATGGCGGTGGCCGCGAGCGCGATCAGCCCGGCGGCAATCAACAACAGGACGATACGGTGTGGTTTCAGCCAACTGGTCATGGTCTACCCGACATCCGGCATGCCGCGATAGGCGTGCCGCTCGATTCTTCGAATGCAGACGTTGGACAATAGTGTCACCATCAGATACAATATTCCGGCCGAGCAGAAAAAGAGGAAATACGCCTTGGTGGCGCCACCGGCCTGGCGTGTCGCCAGGGTCAGTTCCATAAACCCGATCACGGCAAGCAGGGCGGTGTCTTTGGTAGCGATCAACCAAAGATTTGACAGACCCGGTATGGCATGGGGCAGCATGATGGGCAGGATGATGCGGCGCAAAAGAAGCCCCGGGCCCATGCCATAGGAGCGTGCCGCTTCGATCTGCCCCGGGGCAATGGCTTTGATGGCACCACGCAGCACCTCCGTTGAATAAGCCCCCTGCACAAAGCCGATCACCACGGTGCCCGCGACAAGGCCGTTAATGTCGATGGGAGGTGAGCCAAACAATGCCAGCACTTGGTTCACAATGTCTGACCCTGCATAATAGAGCAGCACGATCAGCACCAGCTCCGGGATGGCACGCACGATGGTCGTGTAGCAGGCCAGAAGGTCGCGCAGCACCGGACCACCGTACAGCTTGCCAAAAGCGCCGCCGATTCCTATCAGCAGGCCAACTGAATAGCCGCCAAAGGCGATGGTCAGCGAGGTCGCCAAACCGCGCAGTAAAACGCCGCCCCAACCGGGCGGCGAGAATGCAAGAAGTTCCAGACTACCCATAGCTACCGGTGCGCCAGTTCATTTAGGTTAGCGTTAAATGTATGGGAAGGGCACCGATATTACCGGTACCCTTCCGGTGAAAAGATTTACTGGCCGTAGATGTCGAAGTCAAAGTATTTTTTCGAAATCTCATCATATTTGCCGTTGGCACGGATGGCGGCAATGGCGGCATTGACTTTGCTTTTCAGCGCTTCATCACCCTTTCGGATGCCGGCGCCAACGCCTGCCCCGAGAATTTCCGGGTCGTCTGCAACCATTCCCTTGAGCTCGCAGCAAGCCTTGCCTTCGGCGGTCTCGAGAAAATCGGACAGCGCCAGAGAATCCGCCTGGGTCGCGTCAAGACGTCCGGAAACCAGATCCTGGTTGATTTCGTCCTGGGTCTGGTATTCCTTAATTTTGGCGTCGGTGAAATATTTCTCTGCATAAACCTTGTGTATCGTTGCTGTCTGAACCCCAAGATACTTCCCTTTAAGGCCTTCCGGTGTCGCATCGAATTGCATTCTTTTGGTGCCGATAATCGCGGTCGGTGTATTATAGTACTTATCTGAAAAATCGATGGACTTCATACGCTCTGCGGTGATCGACATCGAGCCTATGATCATGTCGATCTTTTTGGACATCAAGGCCGGGATGATACCATCCCAGGCGGTCGGCGTAACCACGCAGTCGAGCTTTGCCTCTTCGCAGATGGCCTCCATAATCTCGATCTCCCAGCCAGTCCATTTGCCGGATGCATCAGGGGTGGTAAACGGCGGATACGGTTCGGCGGCGATACCCACCCGGATCGTTTCGGCAGATGCCATGCCGGTACTGAAGACGATCAATACAGCAACAAGAATCAGTTTTTTCAGAATTTTAGTCATTTTAATCTCCTTTGGTTGTTGTTTACACTTCCGGGGTTAAGGTCAACTATGATACTGAGCTGATGAATCTTTTTAAGTCCGCCGATTTAGGCGCCTTGAAAATTGCCTCCGGTTCGCCCTGCTCCTCTATAATCCCGTCTTTGAGAAAGACAATCTGGTTGGCCACTTCTCGGGCAAATTTCATTTCGTGGGTTACCAGAATCATCGTGCGGCCTTCGCGGGCAAGATCGCCAATGACGGACAGCACCTCGCCAACCAGCTCCGGGTCAAGTGCTGATGTTGGTTCATCAAACAACATGACCTCCGGCTGGATTGCCAGCGCCCGGGCAATTGCGGCACGCTGCTGCTGACCGCCGGAGAGAAAAGCCGGATAGACCTCGCGTTTGTCGTACAAGCCAACCCGGTGCAACAAAGCATCCGCTGATTCAATGGCCTCTGCCTTAGACCGGCCTAAAACGTGGACGGGTATTTCAATGACATTTCCCAATAGGGTCAGGTGCGGCCAGAGATTGAAACTCTGGAATACCATCGCCAGCCGTGTTCTTATGCGCTGGATCTGAGCCTTGTTGGCCGGCAGCTGACCACCTTTCCCATCGCTTTTCATTTCAATGAGTTCGCCGTGCACCGTGATGGTTCCCCTGGTTGGCGTTTCCAGCATGTTGATGCACCGTAACAAGGTCGATTTGCCTGATCCACTGCCGCCGATGATGGCGACGACATCACCCTCATGAGCGTCCAGGGAAATTCCCTTGAGCACTTCAAGACTATCAAATGATTTATGGAGGTCACGGATTTCGATAACCTTTGCCAAATCCGTACGATTGGATTTCACGGCACTTTTTTTATCCTGGGAATGTGTTTCGCTCAAGGTCTTTTCGCCTTTGGATGATCCTGTTTTCATTGTAAATTTCAAAGTAGCGGTTCAATCTTCACATACATCATAAAAATCCGACTGCTTGAGGGCAAAAGTTTCTTAACCCGCCACGTGAAGGGAACGTTTATTGTTCCACAGTCAGCTCGTCGAAGAAGCTACCAGATTTGCGCAATTTTTAAAACAGGTTTTTTTCATGCAACTATTCGTTCAGATGTGTCAATAAATACAAATTTTGGAAGCTATAACGGCTGCATTAAATCCCATTGTGTTTTTGATTTAGAAATCGAAAGTGTTGAACATTAATGCCCCGATGTTGGCTGGGTAAGAACGATCGAAATGGATGACGGCATTCCAGAAGACGTCATGGATCTAAAGATATACGACATGACGAACACCAGTGATGAAATCATCGGCACCTGGAGCAACGGCATTTGGTATGATGATGTCGCTGCCTCGAAATGGACGAAGATGACCGCTTCCAACCCGACCGGGGAGATCGCAGCGGTGACGATAAGGCAGATATCGCTTCTATATGGGACGATGGCCTGTGGTATCAGGATGAGGCTACTTTGGATACATGTACCTGAAACTCCGTCAAATTTGGAATAATCTTTGTGCATATCACTACTTGACTTAATTGTGCCACGAGCGTACCACATTGAAAATGTAGCGGCGAGTTGAGTAGGCCGAGGGAGCTTCCCCCTAAGCCCCTCACAGACGCGGACGTGAACCTCTCGGCTCATCCGGCTTCTAGCGTATAGCCCACGCATAAGCAAATCGCCAATAAGCAAACAAACCTGGCTCGCGGCGAATAATTAGCTTTAACCAGTGTTGTGCGCGTCTTTAGCCGCCGCTTATGCGCTTATATTTCCGTCTTGCACACCTTGACAAAACGCGGTCAAGGTGCCAATGCATTCGGTATGAAAAATCGGGGAACACTTTTCCTGCCTTATGGATAAAGAAACTCATTTTGGATACTTTTCCAGAATCGCTCGATCTTACCCAAGGTCATGGGATGGTGTGGGCGTGATCTGATGCGCTTGACCCGGTCCTTTTTCATCTCTCGCTCAATACGGGTCTTGCCTCGCCAGTTGGCATACAGGCTACCGTTCTCAGTAAGCATTTCACGAGGCACACCGTATTCGGCGATCCCTCGGCAGTAGGTCTCCAGAACATGGGCGGCGGTCTGGCTGCGATAAAGACTTAGGCTGTTAGTACATCGCGAAAAGTCGTCGAGAAAGCCGATCAGATAGGCATAACGGCCGGCCAACCGAAAGGTCATGATGTCGCTTTGCCACAGCTGGTTTGGTCGTGACCTTTCAAAAAATCGTGGCTTGGCTGGATTCTTTACCCGTTTGGATTTGGCCTTTTTCGTCAACCTTTCGTCTGCCAGCGCTTTATGAACGCTGGTGGCACTGGTCGAGACCAGAAAAAACCGTTTGAGCACATCTGTGATCCGACGGGGGTCGTACTCCGGATGTTTCTTTTTCATGCCAACAAACTGTTGCCTGACCACCTCGTTTAGCTTGGGCTTTGCTCCGCTTCGCGGTATTGATTTTTGTTCAGCCAAAATTCGGTTTAAAAATCGTGCGGGTTGTCAGACAAACTCTATAAGGTAAATAAAGAATGGCGAGTGCTGTAAAAATTAGATTGCCTCAGCTAATCATCACGGATTGTGGCAAGAATTCCCCGCCATAGTTTATTTGTACCACACAAAAAAATTATCTTAATATTATACGACAATCATAGCCGTTTAAAAATCCTTCAATACAACTCCAAGCACCGTCATATAGTGCGTTATCTTTGAGAAAGCTCAGGATATCACAAGTTAAAATTGACGTGCCACTTTGTAATACTTATTATAAGTTCAAACACTCGTCCTCGTCGGATGCATCGAAATTTGAAAGGAGGATAAAGTGAAAATTAACGATAAAGGCTATTCTTTCGGGTCAACTTTTTTTTCAAATTTAAGTACCACAAAACGATATCAATGGCTTATGAGCCTTTCTGTCATGTACGTTCGCTGGTCTATATCCGCTATCCTCGTAACTTTTTTAATATTTGCTTCCGCGGATGCAGCCTCGGATGGCCAAGTCATTCCAATCTCAATAAACCAGCTATTGGAATCAATAGACCATCCCCAAGTGCTAATATTGGACGTGCGGACTACGGGAAGTTGGCAGGCCGGCGATACCAAAATTAAAGGCGCGGTTAGAAAAAATCCAGAAGCATTCGATTCTTGGGCTAATGATTTACCTAAAAACAAGTACCTGGTGCTATACTGAGATTGACCCAACGAAGGGAGCAGTGCCAGGTTGGCACGAAAACTACACAGCAAAGGCCACCAAAAAGTCTACGTACTAACAGGTGGGTGGCAAGAATGGCAAAAGGCAGGATATCCAATCGAGAAAAAATCGTCTCTTCTTTTATGACCTCTATTTGATCTTCAAAATAAGATAATCATAAATTGGATAACATCCACTTGTTAAAATGATGGTATGGGCCTTTCAGCTATTATTGATATTTACTATTTTTATATATAATGAATCTCCCAGCCGCAAAGCGGACAGGGTATCAAAACGGATAAAAGTCCAGTTTATATTTGGGTGACACCTTTTTCCCCCCCAAACCCCCTCTTTCGCATATTTACCTCACCGCAAGCGGTTGAGGCATTTAAAATATTATAATAAAATTTTAAGGTTAGCCGTTATGATAGTTAAAAATTATATGAAATTTATAAAAAAAATAGGTATACCTTAGCGGATAGTGTGACGGATAGTTTTACAAAATACAGCAACAAGCGTATACCCTGCCGGTAAAGTCAATAAATTCTTATATTCATCTCACAATCCGCTCCAGTTGCTTTGATGGCGCCCAACCCCGCCTATCTTTTGACAGGTGCAATAGTACCCAGTCACCCTCGGAGCGTTCATGATGCACGACGGTACCTTCATGAATTTTGAAAAGAGCGGTATCGCCTGGATGAGGTCCGGCCCGCACCTCGACTTCATCAGACAGTACGATGGCACGATCATCCGTGACAACCTGGTACCATTTCAAGGCCAGCGCGCAACCAGCGATGCCTATAATTATGGCCAGGAAGATTGATAAATAGAAGGACCATTCGGTTTTTTTGTATAATCTGATGCCAAGAATAAGAAAGAAGAAACCGTTAATAATCGTAAAAACCAAAAAGACTTCATATAGATTCAAACTTTCAAGTCCCAGAAAGTCGCTCAGTGAAAAGGTTTGAAAGTCGCCGACGGCATCCACGGTCTGATTTCTGGCATGCGTGAGATTAAAAATGAGATCGTCGTCTCTGGGAAGCAAAAGACGGGCTCTTTCAAAAAACAGTATTGCTTTTCCAAGTTCTCCAAGGCGATAATAGGCATTTCCGAGATTATAGTAGATATGGCCGTTTTCTATTCCGTTTGCAATCAACTTGAGGTAGCCGTCCACGGCCTCCTGAAACTGATCGTTTCTATAGGCCCGGTTGGCTTCAAAAAAATCCTCTTGTGCCGATGGATCGATTTTCGCGTTTACCTCACATGGTATGGAATGTAAAGCAAGCAAGAAAATCAATACAGAGCGCTTAAATCTGCTCATCGACACTCCTTTTCCAACCTCTTGACAAGCCCCAACAACTCCGTAGTCGCATCCACAGGTTTGGTGTCATCTCCGGCATATACCGCGTTTTCAAGCCGCTGGATGAAAGTGCCTATCTTTTGGGTCGTGTCGGCTGCAGCCCCCTTCGCCTGGAGAAGTTTTTCGGTTTCATCCGGGGTCAGCGTCCCAATTGACAGATTGAACCGGCTGTTCAGATACTCCCTGAAAGCGTCAATCAGATCGGAGCAACCGGTAATATCGTGTCGGCAGTGTTTTGACAACGTCCTAAACGCATTTTTTGATCTGGATTGCCTTATTCGATCAGGTGAATGTTTGCCCAGCTTTATACCGCCCCAAAGCATCAGGTAAATTGAGAATGGACCGAATAAAGCGATCCAAAATAGCCAGCCTTTGGACAAGGCCTGGTAAGGGACAGACAAATTGCCGGCGCTCATATGGATCGGCAGGATGTCATTTCCAATTTGCTGAATTTCTTTTTTCACCGATGTCTCGGCGGTTGGAGCGACAGACGGCGATGTCTGGACAGCTGCTGGCTCTTGGGTCGTGCCGGGCATAACGGACAGGGTGTGAACGGAGGTCTCCAGGATATCGTATGTTTCTGTATCGGGGTTAAAAAAACTCAGCTTCAGAACCGGTATTTCGAATTGCCCCGTTTTTTGTGGCACCAGGGCCCACTTCATGGTTTTCCTTCCGCCGATCCCCTGGTCATCCTGTTCGCTTTCCAGCAGCGGCTGATCATTGTAGGCACGGACAAATGGCAATTCGGGTAGATCGATATCGGGAATGCGGTTGATGTTTCCTTTTCCGTTGATCTCAATTGTCAACGTTGCGGACTCGCCCGCCTTTAACCGGCTCGGTTGCAACCGTGATTCCATCCGAAAGTTCCCGATGAGGCCGCTGAAATCGGCCGGTCTTTCTTTTTCCGGCAGCGCAAGGACGTTCAATTCCATGGGTTCGGCGGCCACGGTCAGCGGTTGGCCTGAAGAAAACGAGGAAAAAGGAGATTTGAAAAAATCGTCAAACAAAGATTGGGACCCCCGTCTCCTTACCGTCATATTCATTTTGCTCGGCCCGATGACATACTCCCCCACCTTTGCTGCCGACAGGGAATATCGGACCTCCAGGACCTGATAGGTTGCTCCGGCAACAGTCGTCTGGTATTCACGCGGCTTACCGAGTTGTTTGAAGGCAATGTGTTCAACTTGCGGCAGGCTCAAGGTAAGATCGTCGACATTGACCCTGCGGTACAATTTCAGAATGTAAAGCACCTGTTCTTCGACATAAACCTCAGAAGATCCAATCGCCGCCTCCATAAACACCGGGCCACGATCAGTGCCGGTCGATTTAGCGGCTGCTTTGACCACCAGCTTGATCCGGTTGCTCTCCGAGGTTTGCCCGTCCACGTTAATCTCGGCAGGGCCAATCTCGAAGGTTCCGGTCTTTTGGGGCTGAATAAAGTAGGTGTACGTAAGCCCGGCGTTGACCTTGCCGTTGATGATTTCAATCCGGCTGGAAGTCCCACCTCGCCTGACCAAAAAATCCTCCAAACCGTGAAGAACAGGCTCCGCATCACTGTTGCGGGAGCCGGACACACCCACCTCCATTCGAATGGTATCCACCAAAGTTGTCTCTTCCCGGTCCACCCGCAAGGTAACTTCGACGTCGGCTGCGGACAGTGTCGCATACCAGATCGATAATAATATGAACGCAATCCCGGCGGCGATTTGTTTCATCCTACCAGTCCCTTCCCGAAGCAGTGCCGTGTCGATTCTCCTCAGGGATCATGAACTGTAATAGCGCCGATGGATTTTCCTGAACATTGTCGAGCAGCGCCTCGGCCTTCTTTTGGTCGATAGCGGAACCTTCCTTCCCCGGTTGGCCGTTCTTTTTCTTCAATTCCGGCATTGCCTGGCGCGGTTTCAGATCCCCCGCCATGTCTTCATTGGATTCGGATTCAGATTTTTTTTCTTGTGGAGATCCCTGATTTTGATTTTCATCCAATGGGTTTGTGTCCTCGGGCGTTGAATTATCCAAGGGTTTTTCACCATCTCCTTTAGGCTTGTCTTCCTGTTTTTGATCTTGTTTTTGAGTGCCTTTATCTTGCGATTGCCCGTTGTTTTCAGAAGTCTTTTCTTTTTTCCCTTTCTCTTTTTTATCTCCCGTTTGCGGGTTGTCCTGGGACGCTTCAGACTGTTTTTGTTTCATTTTTTCGATCGCTCTTAACGCCAGTTCAAGATTGTAGCGCGCATCCTCGCTGGTCGGGTTGGCTGTCAATGCCGCTTTAAAAAACTCGGCCGCTGAGGCATAATCTTCCTGCTTATAGGCCGTGTTACCCAAATTGTATGCTGCCCTGAATCGTACGTTGCCGTCCTTCGCCCGTCTCATGACGCTGGAGAAGGCAGCATCGGCTTCTTTGTACTGCCCATTTTGAAATGCGGCACAGCCCCGGTTGTAACGGAAACGAATATCTTTGGGATGATCCATATCGGCTTTGGCATAGGCTTTTTCAGCATCTTCGTATCGACCCTGGCGATAGAGTTCGTCCGGCGGGTTGTCAGCACGACCGGTATGCGGCAACAACAAAAGCAGAAGACTGCAAGCCCCCAACCAGATTAAAAATCCGAATCTTTTTATTGAGAAGCGCCACCTCAAACCGACTATTTGGTGAAGGAAAAATTCGACAGATTGACACGAAGCGATGCATGATGCTGGAAGCTCGATACTGGATACAAACAAACACCCTTTCCTTTTTTTCATCCAGCATCCAGAGACCAGCATCCAGTATCTTTTCATCATTTGCACCACCATATATTAAAACTTGACATAAATCTTAAGACCTTGAGCTATGAGGATATCTAGCGGCCGGTCGGCGCTTGTCTTCCAGCAGTTCTTCTATCAGCAGAAGCAGCAGCGCTGCCAGAATAAACACATTGAAGCGCTCTTCATAAATCTTTATTTTACCGCTTTTTAGGGTTTGCGCCTCTGTTTTTTGCTTGATCCCTTCAAAATACAACATATCCAGGTCGAGGTCGCCGGCCACCGAACGAACATATCCGCCACCGGTCGCTGATGCCAGGTCCTGCAAGGTCCTTTCGTCGAGCTTGGATAAAACCAGTTTTCCGTCACTGTCCTTTGTAAATCCGCCTTGTTCGCTGCCGGCGGGCACCGGTCCCCCGGAGGGCTCGCCAATGCCGAAAACAAAGATCTTGACGCCCTGCCGGGCGGCATTGCGGGCGGCTTTAAGGCCACGATCTTCGTTATCCTCACCGTCAGTGATGAGAAGCATCACCTTGTCCGTTTCGATTTTGAAATCAAATGCCGTCATTGCGGTCTCAATGGCAGCACCAACATCAGTACCGGGTACCGGGATGATACCCGGTTGCAGAACACTTAAAAACATCTCCAGGGCCGCATAGTCCAGGGTGAGCGGACATTGAACAAAGGCAGCGCCGGCAAAGGCCGTCAATCCGATCCGGTCCCCTTCAACCACCTTGATAAAGTCCATGATTTCTCTTCTGGCCCGCTCCAGTCGATTTGGTTTGATGTCCTCGACCATCATGCTGCGGGATACATCCACCAGAAACATGATATCAACACCTTTACGGCTCACCTCCTGATAACGGTTGCCCCAGCGGGGTCCGGCCAACGCCAGCAACAAAATGCCCAGCGCACAGAGAATTAAGATACCCTTGATAAAGCGCCGGCCTTTATGGTCGTCTGCCGTCAAGCGCGTCATCAGAGCCGGTTCGGCAAACCGCTCCATGGCCTGACGGCGCCGGCGGTGCTTGACGACCAATATGAAACCAATCATGGGCAGCAGCCAAAGAAAGTGCAATATCCATCCATTTGCAAGTGTCATGGAATTGTCCTCAACACTGTTGTACGGATCACAATTTCAACCACCAGCAGCATCATCGCCGGGACCAAAAACCAGAAATAGAGTTCTTTGAAGTGGAAAAACTCCTTTATGCTAACTTCGGTTTTTTCTTGCTGATCAATGATATCATAAATTTCCGCCAATCGATCCGTTTCGGCCGCTCTGAAATATTGTCCCCCACCGATTTCGGCAACCTTCATCAGGGTTTCTTCATCCAAGTCAACGCGTTGGCGTATGATTCTTGTTCCGAATGGCGTTTTTACCGCAAACGGTGCCGGCTCCGTTCCCCCGACACCGATGGTGTATATTTTGATATCCAGGGCCTGAAGCGCTTCAGCGGCCTCAGCAGGTGTCAACCCATCAACGGTTTGTCTGCCGTCGGTCAGCAAAATTAGAATTTTTGATTTGGCTTCCAGATCCTTCAACCGTTTGCCACCCACTGCAATCGCCGGTCCGATGGCAGTTTTATCACCAGCCATGCCGATTTCCAAACGGTTGACCAAATCCATCAACAGCCCTTTGTCCAGCGTCAAGGGTGATTGGGTAAATGCCTGGGTGCCAAAAACCACCAGCCCGATTCTGTCCAATTCCCTTTTTTCGATAAACTCAGCGACGACTTTTTTGACGGCTGCCAGACGGGAAACGGGCTTGTCCCCTATGGTAAAATCAAGGGCTTGCATGGAACCGGAGGTGTCCAGGCAGAGCACAATATCGACTCCCGGTGATTGAATATCGCGCGATACATTGTAAAGCTGCGGGCGGGCTGCGGCGAACACCAGCAACACCAGGCAGCTAGCACGCAGTATCAGGGGAATTTTTCCAACCCATTGACCGGTCCGGGCCGTTAGACGGGCTAACCTGGTCGTCAATGAGTAGGTGATACCGATGGGTTTGCGCTTGAGGCGCCAGATTAACCATCCGGCCACAATACCCCAAAGGGTCAGCAGCAGGGGATACGCCAGGCGAAACATCATGCCCCCGCCTCCGGATGGTGCTGGCCGTCCAGGGCATCCGCCTGCCTCGGAACGGTTTGTCGAATATAGGTACGGGCTGCTTCTATATCACGCACGTTGCGATCGGGTGTCGGTATGGTATCGGCAAATTTTACCAGATCCGCCTGCCTGAGCAATGGTAGAATCTCCTGGTCCTGGGAAGTGTTTCCAAGATGCCGGGCAATCTCTTCGGTGGTCATTTCGGCCGCCGGAAAATGTCGGATGGATTCCATGTATCGACGAATAATTTCTGAAAAAATAAAATAAAACGTCTTCACCTCTCCTTTTTCAAAGAATCCGTCGGCGACCAACTGATCGATTTCTTTCTCAGCCTGTATATGAGGTGGGTCAACCGCTGCTGCCAATATGCTGACGGGGCGATGCTTGCGGCGCCACCACAGCCAGCCGATTACGAAGCTCAGCAAAATAACCGCCACCGCTGCCCATGGCAAGAAGGGTGTCCATCTCGATTGAATCGGGATGATATCCTGAATGGGTCTGAGGGTGGCTTCTTCTGGTTTCTCGCCCAGGTTGGATGAAACGTCGATGGTAACCGGGGCTGTTTCGATTCGCTGCTCATTTCCATCCTTGTCAATGACGGTCAGGGTGATCGATTCTGTTTGAAACGATTCCAGTTGATCAACGATAAATCGTAATTTTATTTCTCCCGGAAGGACTTTTCTCTCGATGATACTCAAATTTTCAATCCCGCCAACGACGGGATCTTCGGGCAACCGACCGCCTTCGGGCAGATCATATGTCAGGGTCAACCACAGTAGATCACCGATTTTTGCCGTATTTTTTTCAACAGCTGCCGACAGCATAGACGCTGATGACGCCACTTCGGTAGCCGCCCCTGCTGTCCATGCCGTCAGCACGACAAAGCCCATCGTCCATAAAACGACAGGCCATTTTCCACCACGCGGACCATGAACCGGAAAAACCCTCAACGGCGCATTCTCCTTTTCTCAAACAAACGAATCAGAGGCTCAGACACCGATCCGTTGGTCTCAACCTCCACCAAATCTACCCCTGTCCGGCTCAGTAACCCATTGAGGTAGCCATGCTGCGCAATCTGATGGGAACGCCATTTTTCTCTTAATTTCTTGTTACGGAAATTCATCAGCACGACCTGGTCTGTTTCCGGATCGCGCAAATAGGTCAAGCCGGCATTGGGTAACTCATTCTCTGAGGGATCTGATATACGTATTACGGTCAACTCATGCTTTTGAGCAGCAATCGCCAAAGGGGTATCAAAGTCGGCGTCCAGGCAATCGGATATGAGAAAAACAATGGCATGGCGTTTGACAACCCGATTCAGATAGTCAAGAACCCCTTTTATACTCGTCCCCGGATCTTCCGGCTCAAAGGTAAAGATCTCTTTGATCAGTCTCCAGACGTGGGCGGCACCTTTTTTTGGTGGTATGTACTGTTCCACCTTTGAGCTAAATAAAATAGCGCCCACTTTATCGTTGGTTCGGATCGCCAGAAATGCCAACATCCCCGCTACCTCGGCCAACACTTCCCGCTTGAACTTATGCTTCGTGCCAAACAACTGCGAACCGGACACGTCCAGCAGGAGCATAACGGTCAACTCCCGCTCTTCGTGAAAAACCTTGACATAAGGATGACCGAACCGGGCCGATACGTTCCAATCGATGGTCCGCACATCATCCCCCGGTTGATATTCCCGAACTTCTGTAAATTCCAGCCCTTGTCCTTTAAAGGCACTTTCGTATTGGCCTGCAAACAAATCGCTGGCCAGGCGTCTGGTTTTGAAGTGAAATCCTTGGATTTTCTTTAACTGTTCGTCGGATAGCATGCTATGGTACTTCGACGCGCTCCAGCAATACATCGACAATATCGTCGGTTGTTTTGCCTTCGGCTTCAGCCTCGTAACTTAAAAGGATGCGGTGTCTGAAGACCTCCGGGGTCATGGATTTCACATCCTGCGGGGTAACATACCCCCTGCCGTTTAAAAACGCATGTGCCCTGGATGCCGCCTCAAGCCAAATCGACGCCCGCGGCGAGGCCCCATAACTGATCATGGAATCAATAGCCAGCTTATATTCTGCCGGATTTCTAGTTGCCCCGGTTAACCGCACGATATAATCTAACAGCCGGTCTTCCATATGAATGTCGCTAAGGACCTCCCGGGCCGATGCTAGGGCCGGGACGTCAATCACCGGGGCAGCGTTTTGTGAAATTCCAGAGCGGGTTCGCCTTACAATTTCTTTTTCTTCGTCCGCAGACGGGTAATCTACCTTAATTTTCATCATAAATCGGTCAACCTGGGCCTCCGGCAGCGGGTAAGTCCCTTCCTGCTCGATGGGATTTTGGGTGGCAAGCACCAGGAAGGGATCGTCAAGTGTGAACGTCTTATCCCGAATGGTTACCTGTCGTTCCTGCATGGCTTCCAACAGGGCACTTTGAACTTTCGCCGGTGCCCGGTTGATTTCATCTGCTAAAATAATGTTATTGAAAATCGGACCCTTGTTCACTTCAAAAGAGCCATTGTCGGGTCTGTATATTTGGGTCCCGATGATATCCGCCGGCAGCAGGTCCGGTGTAAACTGGATTCGTTTGAAAGATGTGTTGATGGCAGCCGCCATGGTTTTTACCGCGGTCGTTTTGGCGAGGCCCGGCAAACCCTCCAATAACAGGTGTCCCTCGCAAAGAAGGCCGATCAACATTCGATCCAGTAACTCCGTTTGACCCACAATGATTTTTTCGATCTCGGCAGTGACCTGCCGAATCGCCAAACTTTCTTTTTCGACCCGGTGGGTTATCTCTTTGATGTCCATACAAACGATTTCTCCTGCCCCAGATATTATTGATTTCCGCCTCTGATAAAAAAGCGGTTAACTGCAGCTTGCCAACCGCTTTGATTTACAACCCAACATATTTATAGCCTAGTGTGGTAAAAATTTTCCTGTCGGTGCCCTTAACCTTTATCTCATTTTACTCCATTTTAAGATGTCAGGTTTCGGGTGTCAGTGTTCAGGATATGCTATTGCGTCTACCTTTCCTGACACCTGACACCTGAAACCAATTTTTCGTAACAAAAGCGGGGTAAAAAGTCATATGCATCAAGTTACCGAGTAATTTTCATCACCCCAGTTATAGCCTAGGTCGAACCGATTAATACATGTCATCCATCCCGCCCGGCGGCATGGCCGGTTCTTTTTTCTTTTCCGGTTTTTCAGCGATCATCGCCTCGGTGGTTAGCATCAGGCCGGACACCGATGCGGCATTCTGGATGGCAAACCTGACCACCTTGGTCGGATCAATCACCCCGGCCTCCAATAGGTTTTCATAGGTCTGCGACTGGGCATTATAGCCGTAGTCGCCTTTGCCTTCAAGCACCTTGTTTAAAACCACCGAACCCTCTTGACCGGCGTTTTTGACAATTTGCCGTAACGGTTCGGTCAGCGCCTTTTTTAAGATGGCGATACCGTTTTTCTCTTCTCCCTTCACTTTGACTTTTTCCAATGCTTTGAGACACCGCACCAGGGCCACGCCCCCACCAGGCACGATGCCTTCTTCCACCGCCGCCCGCGTGGCGTTCAAGGCATCTTCCACCCGGGCCTTCTTTTCTTTCATTTCGGTTTCCGTGGCCGCGCCGATATTGATGACCGCCACCCCACCAATGATCTTGGCCAAACGCTCCTGCAGTTTTTCACGGTCGTAATCAGAGGTGGTCTCATCGATCTGGGTTCGGATTTGTTTGACTCGGCCCTCGATGGCTTTGCGGGTACCGGCCCCGTCCACGATAATGGTGTTGTCTTTATCGATTTTGACGATCTTGCAGGTACCTAGATCTTTAGGTTTGATATTTTCCAGCTTGATACCCAAATCTTCGGAGATCACCTGACCGCCGGTTAAAATGGCGATATCCTCGAGCATGGCCTTGCGTCGATCGCCGAATCCCGGCGCTTTGACCGCAGCCACCTGCAAGGTGCCGCGTAGTTTATTGACGATCAGGGTGGCCAATGCTTCGCCTTCGACATCCTCGGCGATGATCAACAGCGGTTTGCCGGTCTTTGATACCTCTTCCAGCAATGGAACCATGTCCTTCATGACGGTGACCTTCTTTTCATGGATCAGAATGTAAGGATCTTCAAGGACGACCTCCATACTTTCAGCGTCGGTCACAAAGTGAGGCGACAGGTATCCGCGGTCGAACTGCATGCCTTCGACAACATCCAGGGCTGTCTCCATGCTTTTGGCTTCTTCCACCGTAATAACCCCTTCCTTGCCCACCTTTTCCATGGCCTCCGAGATCAGCTTGCCGATGGTTTCATCACTGTTGGCCGAGATGGTGCCGACCTGTTGAATTTCTTTTTTTTCTCTGGTGGGTTTGGATAGTTTTTTAAGCTCGGCAACGACGGCTTCGACGCCCTTGTCGATGCCGCGTTTTAGCGGCATGGGGTTCACACCGGCTGCTACCATCTTCTGGCCCTCGTTATAGATTGCCTGGGCCAGCACCGTTGCCGTGGTGGTACCGTCGCCGGCCATATCGCTGGTTTTGCTGGCCACCTCTTTGACCATTTGGGCACCCATATTCTGAAATTTGTCCTCCAACTCAATTTCCTTAGCCACGGTCACGCCGTCTTTGGAAACGGTGGGCGACCCAAAAGACTTGTCTAAAACCACATTATTGCCCCTCGGGCCCAGGGTTACTTTCACGGCATCAGCCAATACATTTATGCCCTCAAGCATCGATCTCCTGGCTTCCGAACTGTATGTTATCATTTTTGCTGGCATAATTTGTCACCTCCTTCTTATTCCAAAACGCCTAATATATCGTCTTCTTTCATAAAGATTTGTTCAACGCCGTCAATTTTAATTTCGGTGCCTGCATATTTGGAAAACAAGATTTTATCGCCTTTTTTAACATTCAACGGCATGCGTTTACCGTCGTCGCCGATTTTACCCGGACCTGTGGCAACAATCTTGCCTTCCTGCGGTTTTTCCTTGGCCGTATCCGGAATAATAATACCTCCGGCCGTCTTTTGTTCCTCTTCAACTCGCGTAACCAATACTCTGTCATTCAATGGTCTGATTTTCATTATCTTTATCCTCCTTCTATTGTTATTGAATTTCTATTCCAGGTATTGTTGGCCACTTAACGAATAGGGTGGCGCGCCAATATCCTAAATGCAGTCGTTCGTTGTGAACGGATTTCCGCGTAGTCTTTTTTAGTTTTGTAGATTCAGGGCTACCGACCTCAGTCGGAAAAACTTTTCGGGAGACTCTGATAGCAACGAATCTGCAAAATTTGTAGAAAAACGAATGTCGGCGCCGATGGCTACCGCCTTGCAAATCGTGAAAAATAAAGTAATAAATTTTCAGAACGATTCACCAGAGTTCCAGTGTTGGTAGCACAACCACAGACATTTGTGTTGCATCAGAATTTACGATACGTCAGTAGTTCTGAAAATAGGGAGACGAAACAGGTAAGTTATCTGAATTTGAGCGGTCCCGATTTCACGAGAAACATAATTTCACCTCCATAGCAATATAAAATTTAAATGTCTAATTTAATAATGAAAAAGCGGCAAAATTATTCATGTAAAACCAGCTATTCCAATTGGTTAGCACGAATTTAATCACTGAAAATCAGATGTCAATATACCTCCCAAAATTCAGTAAACCGGTCCGTTTGTATGGGGACATTTCAAAAAAAACCCGCAATCCATTCAGGATTGCGGTTTATAAGGCAACCTGCCCGGCTAATTTAATCCATCCAGGCACCGCCATTCACATTAATTGATTCGCCGGTAATAAAGTCTGCTGCGGATGAGGAAAGAAAGAGGACGACTTTCGCTACGTCATCAGGTGTCTGCAAACGCGATAAGGGTGTATCGTCCACATACAGACGCTCGATTTCCTCATGCTTCAAACCCCTTAGTTTTGCCTCCCAGTTTATTTCGCGCTCCTGCATGGACGTTCGAACATATCCTGGGCAGACAGCGTTGACAGTGATGGCGTGCTCGGCCAGTTCACCTGCCATGGCTTGAGTCAAACCGACCACTGCAAATTTAGAGGCGACATAATGGGATAGATAGGGCGCATTGCCGCGCTTGCCTGCCATGCTGGCGATATTGATGATTTTGCCTCGAATGCCCTGCCCTGGATCCACAGGTTGCGTGACCATCACCCTGGCTACAGCCTGGGAACACAAAAATACCCCCTTGGCGTTGACTTGCATGTTGGTATCCCATTCTTCCTCGCTCAGATCCAGCAGACGGTTCATGGTACTAACACCGGCATTGTTGCACCAGACGTCCAACCGGCCCCAACGGTTAAAAACGGCTGCCACGGCAGCTTCGGCATCGGTTTTTTTAGTAACATCCAGTTTCACGGAGAAGGACTCACCGCTAGATGCTGATATTTCAGCGGCAACCTTCTCGGCACTGCTTATATTGATGTCAGAAACAGCCACCGACATGCCAGCCGCAGCCATAGATAAGGCAATTGTCCGCCCAATCCCGTCTCCTGCACCCGTTACCGCCGCAATTTTTTTTTCTTCTGAATCCATCTTGTGAACTCCTGTGTTGGCCATCCAGTCTAAACGGCGCGCGATGCGCCCTTCCTTCTCTTGGTTTTCGGTTTCGGGACACCCTTGCCGTATCCCCAGATCTTTCGGTGGTAGTCTGTAAAGTGCGGCGGGTAGTCGTGCTTGGCGATATGCACGTCGATAAGTACGGGTTGCTCCCGATGATTCGCCTTCACTGCAGCCATCAGTGCCGCATCCACCTTGGCGGGATCTGTTACCGTTATCCCCTTACAACCCTGTGCCCTTGCCAGTTTGGCAAAATCAGGAGAAACTTCGAAGTTTGTGGCAACCTCGGCCTGCCTTTCAAGCTTTTGAATATATTGCGGCCAGCCGAGGGCCCGGTTGTTGAGAACAACCCAAGTAACGCCGCATCGGTGCTCTGCTGCCGTGGCTAGCTCCATCATGGCCATCTGCATGGCGCCGTCGCCGCAAACGCATATCACATTTTTATCGGGCCTCGCCATCTTGGCGGCGA
Source organism: Desulfobacterales bacterium (assembly GCA_050124355.1). Taxonomy (GTDB): domain Bacteria; phylum Desulfobacterota; class Desulfobacteria; order Desulfobacterales; family JAFDCJ01; genus JAFDCJ01. Next base: position 19,937 of record JASFFJ010000004.1, read on the forward strand.
TAGCGCCGATGACGCCCATGCCCATGGCGGTTTGTTCGGCCATGGGTACACAATCACCGTTATCCAACACCTGATAATATGGCCAGTAGTACGTCCACAGATCGGCGCCACCGTTTTCATGAACCATGATCGTGTTGCGCCCGAAGATCCGGTTGATAGCGGCCACCACCTGACGGGACCGAATCGGCTGGGTCTGCTTGGCGACTTCTTTGGCAACACGTTTTAGCAATTTGTTCCTGGATGCAGCCACGGACTTTTCCCGCGCAGGCTTGAAGGGCAGGCTGAGCCCATCGAGCGCGCCGGTAATATCATCCAGCGCCAGTGCAGCATCGCCAAGCAGCGCGACATCGGGCCTCAGATTCATTGCCATCGCCTCGGGCTCAATATCAATTTGAAGGAAGCGCGCTTTTCGCGGCCATAACTGCCAACTACCCGTTGAGAAGTCTTCCAAACGCGAACCGACGGCAAGGACCACATCGGCATCGTCAAAATAGAGTTGGCCCGCCTCGGTAAAGTATAGACCCACCTGACCCAGGGCCAGTTTGTCGGTTTCGGGAAATATTCCCCGACCGCCCGGTGTGGTCAACACCGGCATACCGAGCATTTCAGCGAGTTTATGGATTTGGGCAAAAGCACCGGCGCTGACGGCGCCGGATCCGCAAATTGCCAGTGGTTTCTTGGCAGCAGCCAGGAATTTTGCGGCGGCCTCTACGGCATCTCTCTCAGGCCGCGAACGGTGGCGCGGCAACGATGGTTGATAAGTTGGCATCGTCGTCTCCCGGAGTGCCAAATCAGACGGGATGTCCACAAACACCGCACCGGGGCGGCCGTTCTTTGCAATCGAAAATGCACGCTGCATAACCCAGGGAGTTGTCTCGGGCGCAACGATCCGCGTTGCCCACTTGGTCACCGGCCGCATCATCGGGACCGAATCCAGTTCCTGGAAGGCGCCCCTGCCGTCGGTGGTCATCGGCACACCATTGGATAAAGCAATTACCGGAAGAGATCCGGATGTCGCTTCCAGAAGGGCCGTCACCAGGTTGCTGATGCCGGGCCCCGGATTGCCATAACACACCGCAGGCTTGCCCGTTAGGCGGGCATAGGCGTAGGCGCAGGCAGCGCCAGAATGCTCGTGGCGCACCAGCACGTTTTGGATCTTGCTGTGACGGGCGAGGTCATCAACCAGATGGGTTGGATTGCCGGATAATCCAAAAATGCGTCCGACGCCTTCGGCGACAAGCGCCTCCACAACCATTCGCCAGGGTGACTTTTTCATCAAGGGTCCCTCCTGCTAGCTATCGCTGAATTGGAATTGGGTAACAGATGTCATTTTTGATCTAAATAACGATGTTCACCGGCGTGGCACCGGAATAACTTGGCCGCTATCTTTCTCGAACAGGTGCATCAAATTCATATTGGCGTAAAGTCTCAGGCGCGATCCGATCGGTGCGGAAAAAGCACGTTCCAGACGGGCTGCGATTTCCTTGCCGTCCGGCAGGCGGATGATCAACACCGTCTCGGGTCCCAGCGCCTCGACGGTGACGACATCGACATCCATCGGCACATAATTCTTGTCACCCGGTTCGGTATGCAAATCTTCCGGCCGAATACCTAAGGTGCAGGTCTTGCCACGATGGGCACCATAAGAATCTGCGAAGCTATCCGGTACAGGCAGACGGGTGCCGCCCGCCTCGATGACAAGGTCCGCTTCCGTCCCATTCAAAACGGCATCGATCAAATTCATCGACGGGCTGGCCAGAAATCCGGCAACAAAGGCGTTGGCAGGATTGCGGTAAACCTCGAGTGGATGACCGATCTGAACGATACGGCCACCCTGCATGATGCAGATGCGTTCACCCATGGTCATGGCCTCCACCTGGTCATGGGTAACGTGGATAATCGTCGTGGCCAATTCCTGGTGCAGTTTAATCAGTTCCGTGCGCATGGATGTGCGCAGCTTGGCGTCAAGGTTCGAAAGCGGTTCGTCGAATAAATAGGCGAACGGCTGACGCACCATGGCCCGGCCTAAGGCGACGCGTTGCTGCTGCCCGCCGGACAGCTCGCGCGGTTTGCGATCCAGCAATTCACTGATGCCGAGCAATTTGGCAGTATGCGCGACACGTTTTTCGATTTCGGTCTTTGGGGTCTTACGCAGCTTCAAACCGAATGAAAGGTTGCCTGCCACGGATTTATGCGGATAGAGCGCGTAATTCTGAAACACGATAGCAAGATCCCGATCGGCCGGATCGACATCGTTGATCCGCTTGCCGTCCATAATAATATCGCCGGAGGTTACTTCCTCGAGCCCGGCGATCATGCGCAGCACGGTCGTCTTGCCGCAGCCTGACGGGCCGAGCAGCACCATGAACTCTCCATGATTGACTGTCAGGTCAACATTATCCACCGCAACGATATTTGAGCCGAAGATTTTGGAAACCCCTTTTAAAACGATTTCACCCACGATGAATGTCTTTCTATTTAAACGATCGCATATAGCGATAAAGATATGATGTCAGCATCATTATCAATATGAGAAGTGCCACCGACATTGCCGAGGCGCGGCCAATATCAAGGCCGAAAAATGCAGCCCGATAGATAAAATAGCTGATCAGATCCGTCGCAACGCCGGGTCCACCCTTGGTCATGATGTAGATAATGTCAAATGTCTTGATTGCGAATATGAACCGCAGAAGTAAGGCGATAATTATCACCGGGCGCATCAACGGCAGGGTGATATGGAAAAAGCACAACCGCGGAGAAGCGCCATCCATGCGTGCCGCCTCGTACGGCTCACGGGGCAGTGATGAGAGTCCGGCCAGCAAGAGGATGACCATAAACGAGATCTGATGCCAAATATCGACCAGAACCACGGTCCAGAAGGCAGTTTTCGGATTGCCCAGCCAGTTGATTGGGGCGACACCGGCCAGGCCAATCACATAGTTGACAATGCCCAGTTCGGAGTGAAGCAGCATACGCCACATCAGGCCGACCACCACCGGGTTGATTAGCAGTGGCGCCAACAGGATGATATAATAAAAACTTTTGAAACGGGTAACGGCGTTCATCGCCAAGGCCACTGCCATGCCGAGAGTAAACTCAATGATTACCGAAGCGATGACAAATTTGAGCGTCACCCACAGGGAGGTGCCCAGGTACGCTTCTTCCAACATTCCCCGATAGTTTCCCAGACCGATAAAATGGTCATAGGTCGGGTTGATCAACGTGTAGTCGTAAAAACTCGTCAGAAGCGCATAACCCAGAGGGAAAATCACAACTGCCAAAAGAACGGAGAGACCGGGCATCACGAGCACTCGCCCAAAACGCCTGTCCCTCCGTCTGATAGATATTCTCATATGGAACTACATTTCAAAAGTTGGAGTTGTTTCGATCCTGGCCACATTGCAGCTTGTAGGTTGGGTTGAGTCTACTCCAGGCTTGTTGGGTTTCGTTTCACTCAATCCAACCTACATTTTACCGGTGTTATTTCGGAATACGAAACCCAACAACGACCGATTTCGCAACCGTGCCCAAAAGTTTCTTTTTTGACCAGACGGCGCTCTGATCCAAAAGCATAAAACCGGGCTATTGGGAGAGTTTGCCATCTTTAATCAATAGCTTCCTGAAGGCTTCAGCCGAGGCATCCAGAGCATCCTTGACATCCTTCTCGCCGGTGGCCGCCAGGTTGAGCTCCCGGCCCATTTCTTCCACAAGCTGCGTGGTGTAGGTAAATACCGGAAATTGCTGAGCGCCCGCCAGGATTTCTCCCAAAATCGGATAATAGCTGCGCGCGGCAACGACTTCCGGGTCGACAAATATTTTCGTCTGAGTGGGGGCACCGCCCAAGAGCGCACGCTTTTTGGCGATCTCATACGACTCTACCCACTTGAGGAACTTCCAGGCAGCTTCCTTGTTCGGACTGGACTTCGGTATGGCCCATCCCCAGGCACCGTTCAAACCGCCCCCGGGATTGGGTGTAATGGCGACCTTGCCAACCACCTTTGAAGACTCAGGATCTTCAAATCCAGCGAACATAATATTGAAAGTCTGCAGGCTAAATGCCTTGCCCTGCGCCAAGACATTAAAGCCTTCATCGAAGCAATAGCTTTCGGACCCGGGCGGGCTGAATTTTTGGAGTGCCTCGCGATAAGCCGTCAAAGCCGCAACACCGGCGTCGCTGTTGAGGGTCGGGTTCCAATTGCTGTCATTATATTGACCGCCCTGGGCGTAAAGATAGTTCGACCACTGCATGGATATGCAGTCACCGCGCTGACCCTGGATGACGGTGCCGAACATATCGGTCTTGCCGTCCTTGTCGGTATCGCGCGAGAAAAATTCAACCTGCTTCCAATATTCGTCCCAGGCCGTCGGGATTTTCAAGTCCATGCCGTACTTTGCTTTAAAGGCCGCCTGCTCCTTGGGATCTTCGATCAGGTCTTTACGGTAGATGATGGCCATTGAGTAGTTGTAGAAGGGAAGCATGTAGAGGGTATTGTCAACACGTCCCACTAATTCCATCAGCTTCGGCACATAGATGCCGGTATCGAAGTTGTCGCGTTTGACCAAATCATCCAGCGGCATCAGCCAGCCGGCTTTGGTAAATTCTCCGACCCAGTAGAAGTCAACGACGATGGCATCATAGCTTCCCTTCGGCGAAACGAGCTGGGGCACCAGCTTCGAATGCATGTCGATATAGCTGATTACCTCCATCTCAACGTCGATGCCGGTCTCTGCCTTGAACTGCGGCAAGAGCTCCTGGATGTAGCGAGTGTCGGGTACGGATTCCATCAGAAGTCGAATAGATTCGGCTTGAACAAGGCCTCCTATCAGCAGAAATACAGTTACCACCAAAAATAGACGTTTCAACATATGCCCTCCTTTCTTTGAAAATGAGAATGATGTAGTTGATCGATTCTGCTTTCCTTTGTCAGATGTGTTACTTTAGTGCCCCCAGAGACAGACCCCTTATCAGATGGCGTCTCATAAATGGTAATAGAAAAAAAACAGGTAAAACCGCACATATGGCTGCGGCTGATAGTAGCGCAATCTCCACGCCGCGATGGGTCTGGAAAGACGATAGACCGACCGGCAGGGTGCTGGCCTGGGCGCCGCCCAAGATGAGTGCGAACAAAAACTCATTCCAACTCAGAATGAAAGATAAGAGCCCGGCCGCCAGCATCCCCGGCGCAGCGACGGGCAGCGTAACATGCAGAATGGCCTGCAGGCGCGTGGCACCGTCAATACGCGCCGCCTGTTCGAGAAGAACGATGTCACCTTCAAAAAAGGATACCAGCAACCAAGCGAGAAACGGCAGGCTGATGGTGACGTGCGCGATGATCAAACCGGGCAGCGTGTTGAGCAACGATGTTTTTAGGAATAAGTTAAACAAAGGCAGGACCAGAATGACCGGCGGCAGCATCTGGCTCGATAACGTGACCAGGCGCAACGACAATCCGCCGGTGTTGTAACGGGCAAAAGAATAAGCCATCAATGCCGCAAGAGGCAACGCCACCAGGGTCGAGCCGATTGCCACGGTCACGCTGTTCAGAAAATAATCGGAAAACGGGTGAACCGTGAATATCTCGACAAAGTTGCGGATGTGTGGAATGCTCCATTCCGGTGGGATTTGGTAGGCTTGAAGCTTGTTTGTCAATGCGACGCGCAACAGCCAAAGTAAGGGAACCAGGATAATGCTGCAAAATACGATCAATACAATGTGGGGCAATAAAGCATTGATGACACGACGCATAACAAGAATCCTCTTCACAGCCACAGATGGTATCAATTTTATCGCACTGCCTAACTGCATTCATAAGCCACCGTCTCCGCTGGTGAGAGTTGAAAAGGTCCTACCGTTACCGCATGATTACGGTTATCAGGTCTAAACCTGAACAGTTCCGGTGACTTATGAATGCAGTTAATTAAGTCAACGTCATTTCTCAAAATGGAATACGGCTGAAACGTCTACCCCGGCGAATGAAACCATATAGATGTTTATTGTAAATTTCAAGCGATTTTTGGTTAAAAGATTTCAATTATACTTATTTCATGGTAGGTATGAGTGTTGAAAAGCGAAAAGTCCAGGCCCAAAGGAGCTGGACTTGGTTGGCCCCTCTGGAAGCGGGCTCTGTATGACTCTGCACTGGCCGACACACTTTTGGAGTGTTGGCCTCCGGCTCGTAGATCCTGCGGCTCGGAGAGAGCAATGGAGTATGGGAAAAAAAATAACACCGATGTTCTAAAACTTTACACAGAAACCATCGAGATTCTCTGATGTATAGAGTTCACGAACGAAGACCATCACTCCAGTATTCCAATACGCCATTACCTTTATTAACTGCTACTGGCCGAGCCGATTATCTCTGATCTGGCATAGCTCTTGGCATCGCCCACGGCTCGCAGACACGACCGTAGACCCGAGTACAAGTTGGATATTAGCGTCTACAGCCCGGAGGCAGGACCAGGATTTCTAATTTTAATTAAATAAGGTGAGCCAATGCCTGTATTTCTCGGACTCGATATCGGTACGACATCGACAATCGGCCTTCTGGCAGATGATGGAGACCAGATCCTGGCTACTGCCAAAAGGGCGGTGGCGTTGTCTTCTCCCAACCCGGGTTGGGCCGAAGAAGACCCAGGACAATGGTGGGCCAACGTCAGTGCCATCGTTCCGGAACTTCTTGAAAAATCAGGATGTCAGGCCGGTGATATTTCGGCAGTCGGTGTCACCGGCATGGTTCCGGCCGTCGTCCTTCTGGATAAATCGCAGCAATTGCTGCGACCGTCAATTCAACAAAGTGACGGACGTTCCAGCGCCGAGGTGGCAGAAATCAAAGAAGAAATGGATCCGGCCTTTTTCTTACAGCTCACGGGAAACGGTATCAACCAGCAGCTCGTTGCGAACAAATTACGCTGGATTGAGCGGCACGAAAACGATGTCTTTAAGCGAATTGACACCGTCTTCGGATCTTACGACTTTATCAATTGGAAGCTCACCGGCAGCCGATTTATCGAGCAGAACTGGGCCCTCGAGGCCGGTTTCCTTTCCCTGGAAACCCGGAAATTGGCACCCGATCTCATATCCCTTGGCCATATCGACCCTGCGGTCCTGCCGCCCCCCAAAGCGTCGCATGAAATCATTGGCACCATAAACCGGGAGGCCTCTTCGGCCACCGGGCTTGCCGAAGGTACGCCGGTCATCGCCGGCTGTGCCGATCATGTCGCTTCTGCTTATGTTGCCGGCGTCATCGACCCAGGCGACATCCTCATCAAATTCGGCGGCGCAGGTGATATCCTTGCGGCGACCAATCGGCTTCAACCCGACGATCGGCTGTTTACCGATTTCCACATCGTCCCGGACCTCTATATGCCAAACGGCTGCATGGCCACAACGGGCTCACTGTTGAATTGGTTCATTGCGGAATTCGCAGCCAACCTGCCGGACGCGGCCGGTTCGCACTCAACCCCCCACGCACGTCTCGATGCCTTGGCCGAAAAAGTTCCCCCGGGCGCCAATGGGATCCTTGCCTTGCCTTATTTTCTCGGCGAAAAGACGCCCATCCACGACCCCTCGGCGCGCGGCACCTTCACAGGTCTGAGTCTCAGCAACGATATCGGGGATCTTTGGCGTGCCCTTCTTGAAGGAACCGTCTTCGGCTTTCGCCACCATATTGATGTGCTGCAGGATATCGGCTATCCGGTGCGCCGCATTTTCGCCTCGGACGGGGGAACTGCGAGCCGCGTGTGGATGCAAATCGCAGCAGACGTGTTGGGTGAACAAGTTCAGCTGCTCGCCAATCACCCCGGTTCGTCTTTGGGAGCCGCATGGCTTGCCGGTATGGGAACTGGTGCCGTCTTCGACTGGGCCGGTGTCAACCGTTTCATCAATAGCGGCTCTCTCATTTTGCCGAACCCACAACATCATGGGATCTATGAGGCGCGTTTCGCCCACTATCGGGAGCTTTATGAACGGCTGAGTCCACTATTTTTCAATATGGCACAAGAGACAGAGCGTTGAAGCGAAAATGAAATTAGCGACACTCCCTCGTTTCACCCTTCAGGACATTGCTTTCAAAACTTTTAATATGACTCAGCGATCGGTTTTTTTGTTGGAAATAATTAGTGTGTCTCCGACTTTTGCAACAACCTTCAAGGCACCGTGTAAATTCTCAACATCTTCCCAGTCATCATTTTTAATTACACAATAGGCCTTTTTTCCGCTCTCCATATAATCCATCAATTGCTGCGGATTTTGAAGTATCTTACCGGTACGATCGGTATAAAATAAAAAGGAGGCCCTGGCTTTGTGGAAAAACGTGATGCTCTTCCCGGGTTCCATCAGTCTATCCAACTTAAGGGCCAATTCTTTAGTGGAGACAAGTGAGCCAATCAGTGGTGCGATATAGATCAGCACTAAAATAAATATGGTTGCCGTCATTCCGACAATTGAACCGATAAAGGCTTTGTACTTCTTTTTTGTGACCAACCCGATCGATATGAATGCAAATCCTGCGAGCCAAACCGCAAAGAAATTCACCAATGACAGCGTTATTCCCGTGTCGGCTATTAGCGAGACGGGTGGAAACAGCAGCAGGTATACCAGCACCAGCGGCATAATGGCCGCAAATGGGAGATATGAGAGAAACACCCATTTGTGAAGAATACGATTTGAGGCATAAAGAAGGTCATACCAGAGCACACCCACTAGCATCGCGGCGGCCGGAAATAATGGGAGAATATAGGTTCCGAGTTTTGAGTTTGCTATAGAAAAAAAGATAAAAATGACGCCGAACCATATCAGCGCAAAAATTAGGCCGTCACCATGCAAGGCTGCTTTTGCACGTATCGCCCGGTAAAGAGCCAGAGGTAAAAACAGGCTCCAGGGGAATAGCCCGCCCATCAAAATTGGAATATAATAATAAAATGGTCTCGGGTGGCGTGATTCCTGAGAAAGAAAGCTGCCGAAGTTCTGTTTGAGAAAAAAGTATTCTAGGTAGTCGGGGTTTCTTAGACTGATCAGAATATACCAGGGTGCTGCGATGGCTATTAAAATTAAAATTCCCCATCCGATTTGCATCTCTTTTATAAACCGCAGCTGCCTTTTACAAATTAGGAACAGACCGATGACCATCATCGGGAGCACCGCCCCAACCGGTCCTTTGGCAAGTACCGCGAAACCCAGTGCGGCGTATCCGAATAAGAAAACAGGTTTGCGATATTCTCCATTCTTATATCCGACGAAAAACAGAGTCAATGCAAGGGTGATGAAAAAAGCCAGACTAATATCATGGACAACGGCTCTGGAGAGGATAATATACTCGGCGCTGGTTGCCAATACCAGCGCACTTAGAAACGCCACCACTGATCCGAACATGCTCCTTGCCAGCCAATAGGTGATCATCACACATCCTAATCCTAACAGTGCTGCCGGCAATCGTGCCGCAAACTCGTTAAAGCCAAAAAGCAAAAACGAGAGAGCGGCCAACCAATTATAAAGAGGCGTTTTATCGTAGAAATTTTCGCCGTTGTATCGAGGAGTTACCCAATCTCCGCTTAATACCATGTCCTTTGATGTAGCAGCATGCATCGCTTCATCGCTATCGCCCATTGGCATGTCTCCCAAACGGAAGAAATAAAGCAGCAGGCAAATGCTAACCAGGATAATTACAAAAAAAGTTTCTTTTTCCCAAAATGGATTTTTTGGCATGCTTTTACAGACTCAATTATAATGACTAACTACCGGTTGATTTAGTCGAAGAATCATATTGCGGTTCATCTGCAGCATGGAGCCTGTTTTGGGCCTGAATCGAAGCGGCGTATTTTTCACCTCGAACTTCTTTAACCACATAGATGGGCCGCATTTTGCTCTCCTGATAGAGCCGACCCAAATATTCACCGATAATACCAAGTGAAATCAACTGGATGCCGCTGAAAAAAAGGATCGCCAAAATTAGGGTGGTGAAGCCACGTGCATCGCCGGGGCTGTACCCGAAAATTTTATAATCCCCAATACGTGCTATTAGATAGACTAAAGTAGCTAAAACCGACATTAAGGAAGTGATTAAGCCCGTGATAAAAATAATAGTCAACGGGGCGGTTGAAAAGTTAAAGATACCATCGAAGGCGAGCTTAAAAAGTTTTCGGAAGTTATATTTAGCATCACCCGCAGCACGAGCACCTCTTTCATAAACCAGTCCGGCTTGACGAAAACCGGTCCATGCCCTGAGCCCTCGTATAAAGCGATTCCTTTCGGGTAGTGAATTAAGGAGGTCGACAACGCGCCGGTCCAATAAGGCAAAATCACCACTGTCAAGTGGAATTTCAACTCTAGCAAAATAGCGATATAGCCTATAAAAGACGTTGTAAGAGAGTCGTTTCAATAAACCCTCTTTCCGTTTGGTGCGCACGCCGTAAACGACATCAAACCCTTCGCGCCATTTGGTGACCATGGAGACGATCAACTCCGGAGGGTCTTGCAAGTCAGCATCAATGACAGCAACAATGTTGCCGGCCGCATAATCTAGACCCGCCGTGATGGCGGGTTGATGACCGAAATTTCGGGAGAGCGAAATCACCTTCACTCTGCTTTCAGCTTCTGCCAGGTCGAAAAGTATTTCTTCTGTTCGATCACGGCTCCCATCGTTGACGTAAACGATTTCAAGGTCGAAACTGATACTATCACCAAGGGCTTCGATCAGACGTCGATGGGTCAGTTCGAGGACTTCCTGCTCATTGAAACAAGGCACAACGACCGAAAGAAGCGTAGGAATGCGGTTACTCATCTTTTCCCTCAAAGATCGAGCTGAGCTTGATTGCCCCATCAAACCGCAACACGAAAATGTGTCTGTCCCTGCCCACTTGAACAGACCCTATGAGTTGTCGGTCAAGGTCTTCAGGCTTCATCTGGAAAGGCCATCGCTTTTTTCTGGCGAGGAGGATTTTGTCTGGATGCCTGGACATGTAGTCGTAGAGGTCCTCCTCGTTTTCTATCAGTATGACGCGACGGCCCGTGTAAAAAGAAAAGGAGCCGAGTTCTGTCTCGCCAAAACGATAGGCGACCGGTGTGTCATCCGGGTCGATGAGGGCTGCAATTTTCAGCATGCCGGGGCGATGAGATACGACAGCATCGACGGCGGGAACGTACAGAATAGCGATCTGGACGATCAAAAGGCAGGGGGCAATCCAGAAGGCAGGCATGCCAAGTCCCCCCGGGTGGGCAAGAAGGCGACGGATCGATAAAAATCCAAGCACGGCCACCAGGCTGCCGGCAGAGAAGTAGAACCAGGGGGAAGGATAGTCCGCATACCCGAGGAAACTGGCCAGTATCATTGCCGGAACGGCCAACAGCGAAAGAATTGGCCAACTCAAGCTCCAGATACGGCTTCCGAGAAGTTGCTCCCGGTTACCCAAGAATGCAGCGAGTAAAATTGCAGCAGGAGGGAGCAAAGGGTAAGCATAGAGTTCACGCTTATTATCGGCGAGGGACAACAGGATTAGGCCGACACCTGCCCAGCAGAGGCTCAAAATCTCCATCCGCGTCAAATCTTTTTCCCAGCGCCGCAGGCGGTCAACAACCTGGACGAGAAGCCATGGCGACCAGGGCAGGGTGATCACAAAAAAACCTGGGATATAGAACCAGGGCCCCTCTGCATGGTGTCCGTGCGTGGACCCCAAGAATCTTCCGAGATTCTCGTGGAATATCCAGTACCGGAACGATTCCCCACTGTCATGCAGGGCCAGCGGAATTAGCCAGATTGCCGAGATCCCGACGAAGGCGACCAGGCCGGCTATCTGCCAGGGGCAAAAAATCTGCCGCCAGCTACGCACCCACAGTAGGAACACCAATATACCCGGAAAGATTAGCGCGATACCAATGACACCTTTGGAAAGGAATGCCCCCGCTGCAAATACCCATACAAGAACTAAGTGCACCTTGCGCTCCCGTTCCTGGTATTCCATAAAAGCCCACCAGGATAAAGCGACGAAGGCAACCAGCGCCGTATCGACGAGAATAAAGTGGGATGCCTGCAGAAATCCAGCCATGCTGGCCAAGGCGGCTGAGGAGGCCAAAGCGATTCGCACACCCCCTAAGATAAATCCGATACGGGCGCAGGCGATCAGGGTCAGGAGCCCATAAAAGGCCGAGGTAATACGAATCGTCCGCGCTGGCTCCCCCTTGAACAACTGGAAAATGGAAACGGCTGTCACATGATACAGGGGCGGCTTTTGCAGGAAGGGTTGCCCGTTTAACGTAGGAACCACCAAATTTCCCGAATCGGCCATCTCCTTAACAATAGCGCCCACACGGTGTTCGTGGGGGTTCCAGAGATCGTGGTCATAGATCAGGAGGCCGCTCGCGGCGGTGATGAAAAGCAAAACTAAAACAAGCGCGATTTTTCTGTCCCAAGATTGTTCTTTTTTGAAGACCATGTTCTAAATCCGTTATGATGCAGGGTCAATAGAGACGATGCTCGATATCAAGACCTTGCCCCCGATCATATCGCTATATTGATATATACCGAATTGTGTCAGATATCAACGGTTTACTAAAAAGCTCATTCCCTAACCGTAATATCATTTTTTTGCAAGCTTTTTTCTTGATCAAATTATTGATGGGCCTAAACACATGCTTTGCTATTTTTGTAACGTCTATGCTTCAAACTAATCGATATTATTGCAATAAAAACCTAAATTGATCGATTTTTTATTCTACAGAAGAATTTCAGTCTATTTTTCGTCTTCAAATTGGATTGAATTGTTCTAGACTAGCCCAGACACTTTTTTTGTATGCGTTCACGGGTTTTACTGACCACATCAATGTTCTTCCACAGCTGAAATTCAACGTTAGCTTTTGGATAAGAGATGTGAGCTATGAGATAATATCGATAAAGTTGAGCAGGTAGATTCCGAACCGTTGGATTACTGTCACGATGAGTCGAGTAGTGAAGGAGCAGGTTGATCATGGAAATATGCTTTGACCGACTCCAGTATGAAATTAAATGCTGATCGGCCTTGCAGAGAGCATGTCGCTATAACGGTCCATAAACGTTCATTGCTTTGTCTACCCTTTACACTGCGTGTTCCCTGCGTTACATGACGATCTATCACCACAAACCGTATAGCTTGTTCTGCCACATTGTTGGTAGGATCTATGCTCGGGGTTGTGATAAATTCAAAGTAGGCTTTTCCATGAAGACGAAAACGATTCGCCATGTTTTGGGCTTCCCTTTTTTCTTCTTTCCCCTTTTTGTTCACTCTGCTTGGAACATCGTTTAAGGCTGTTGTGATGATTTTCTGTTTGGCATGCTCAAGTGCAGTCGTAAAGGCTCGTGGTGTCATGCTCCCACGGTCATGAATGACTTTAAACATGTTTTTGACTTCATCAAGGAGTTTTTCACCATAGGTCTTTGTCTCTGCGTCGGTCAAGGTAGTTAGGAATCGGATATCGCGAATCAAATGGGCAATACAAAACTGTATTGAGACGTTGAAATCCTTCATGAACTTGCGATATGCAGAAAAATAATCACAACCCAGCACTCCATTAAACTCTTTGCCCAGGACATCAATCAAAACCTTTGAGCCACGGGATTTGTCAATTTTAAATAGCACATACAGTTCAGCCTTGAAAACCCATGTCCAAAATTTATCTCCGTTTTCCTTGTGTCCAGTTTCGTCTACGTTTACGATTGTCTCCAAAGGGAGACGATCGAGCAACTCGTTGTATGGAGCTTGCAGAGACAAAGATACTTTCTCTATTACTTTACGCAGATATCCTCGTGAGACCTTTTCACCAAGGACATCTCGAATGAACTTTCTGATCGTAGAAAATGATGCGTGGCAGACATTTTTCATGTAGGCGACCAGCGATGTTAAACGCTCTTTGAACAATCCTTCTTTATAGACTTCAGGCGCAAATGGCATGTAATGAATCTTGTTGCATTTTGGGCACCATACCGGATATGAGCGATGTTCTTCTCTGGTCAGCGGGACTTCAATCAATTCAACTTGCTGAATAATACGAGGTTTGCCGTCCATGATGCTGACCTCGCTGTGGCAGTCCGGACAAGCGCTCAATATGTAGGAATGAAACTTGTCAATGTCTTTTTCGGGAAATAAAGGACGTTCATGTCTCCGGTGCCCAGGTTGCCCACCAATTTTGAGCTTACCCTTCTTGTTCTTATTGCTGGACTTAGGCTTTGTAATGTCATCGGAAGAAGGAGGTTTGCTGGAATTGGATGAGTTCTTTGAAAGCTTGGCAATCTTGAGCTCCAGGGCTTTTATCTGCTCTTGCTGAGATTCAACAGTTTTGCTTAAATCACATAGGATTTTGGCTACAACTTTCGCTCCGGCGTTATACAAGGCCAATGCTTCATCATGCGTCATGACATAACTCCCGGCGAAAGTTTTTTGTCAAAGGATAAACATAAACGGCCTTTTTGGAAAGTAGCGCTTGGCACGATTTGCTGAGCTTGCCCTGACCAGTTGTCTGCCCCACACAGAGCCAATTATCTGCCTTGTAACAGGTTCCGAGGTATCGTTCTGTGTCAACAAAGGTCTCAAGCAGATAAACCGGATGGTGGTATAGATTTTGCCAATCTTGTGACAAGCGTTGACGGTTCAATGCCAATAGATA